>JAHHUA010000080.1 GCA_020024235.1 Oscillospiraceae bacterium | reverse complement strand
ATAGCGGGTGGTTGTCTGTTTCGCACGTTTCGTGCTCAACTGTCTAAAGACTTAAAGTGAAAAAGGCTTGCAGATAAATTCCGCAAGCCTTTTTGTAATTACATAATACTTTAAATTAATATGCTTTGCCCCAAATAACCATATGTTTGGCAGGCTTTCCGCAAACAGGGCATACATCGGAAATATTTTCCTGTTCGTATGGCATACAGCGTGAAGTAAGTCCGGCTTCGTTTTTAATCTTCATTTCACATTCAAGATCACCGCACCACATTGATTTAATAAAACCGTCCTGTTCCTGACCCAGTTTTATCATTTCTTCAAAATTGTGCGCTATAAAAGTTCTTCTTTCACGGTTTTCCAATGCTTTGTTGTAAAGACCTTGGCGAACTGTTTCCAAAAGCTTTGGAATTTCTTCTTCCAAATTATCAAGAGAAACAAAGTATTTTTCACGATTGTCCCGTCGTACAATAACACATTGATTTTTTTCAATATCCTTAGGGCCTATTTCCAAACGGAGAGGAACACCTTTCATTTCATATTCCGCAAATTTCCAGCCGGGCTGATTATCTGAAATATCAATTTTTGCACGGCAGAAATTGTTTATTCTTTCTGTAATTTCTGTTGCTTTTTCAATTACACCGGGTTTGTGCTGAGCTACAGGAATAACAATAACCTGTGTAGGAGCAACTGCGGGAGGAAGAACTAAACCATCATTATCGCCATGTGTCATAATAATAGCACCGATAATTCTTGTGGACATACCCCAAGATGTTTGGAAGGGATAGTGTGGCTTATTATCTCTGCCTGTAAATGTAATATCAAAAGCCTTGCTGAAACCATCGCCAAAATAGTGGCTGGTACCGCTTTGAAGTGCTTTGCCGTCATGCATCATAGCTTCTATTGTGTAAGTAGCTTCTGCACCTGCAAATTTTTCTTTGTCGGTTTTTTTGCCCTTGATAACAGGAATAGCCAAGTCCTGTTCACATAAATCGGCATATATATCCAGAATATTCTTAGTTTCTTCCATAGCATCTTCAGCAGTTTCATGCATTGTGTGTCCTTCCTGCCACCAAAATTCTGTTGTGCGCAGGAAAGGTCTTGTGGTTTTTTCCCATCTGACAACACTGCACCACTGATTATATAGCTTAGGCAAATCTCTGTATGAGTTTATTACTTTTTGGTAGTGTTCACAGAAAAGAGTTTCAGAAGTGGGTCTTACACAAAGTCTTTCTGTAAGTTTTTCATTTCCGCCATGAGTAACCCAGGCAACTTCAGGAGCAAAGCCTTCAACATGGTCTTTTTCTTTTTGGAGGAGGTTTTCGGGAATGAACATAGGCATCATTACATTTTCATGTCCGCATTTTTTAAGACGCTTATCCAGCAAATCTCTGAAATTTTCCCAAATTGCTGTACCATAGGGCTGTACTATAGTGCAGCCTTTAATACTGGAGTAATCAACAAGCTGAGCTTTTTTAACAACATCTGTGTACCATTTTGCGAAGTCAACTTCCATAGAAGTTATGGCTTCTACCATTTTCTTTTGTTCTGCCATTATATTATCTGCCTTTCTCTGATTCTTTTATCATAAGTTTAATTATATATTTTTTCTGTGATAAAAGCAACTGTTTTATTCCTGTGTATCCGAAGATGACTCTGAGTCCTCAAAGTAATCTGATGATGAACTGTTATCCTCAAAGTTTTCGGAGCTTTCCTTGGAGGAAGATTTATCTATAGAAACTTGCTCAGAGTTTTCGGAAGAAGGTTTTTCCGGTTCTATTGAGGAAATTACAGGGGGTACAAAGGTTTGATACATAATTCTCTCAATATTTTTGATATGATAAGGTGTGTTTGCTGCCATCACATTATTTACAAAGACAAGCTCATTAATGCCGTTTTGTTTAATAAAATCAATAAATCCAAGCTGGAAATATCTTTCATCAACCACATAAACTTCTTCATAGTGATTTACCAAAAACGGGGAAAAAGCATTCCCGTAAGATTCTTTTACCACTGCGATTTTTTTGCCGTTATTAAGATTGGTTTTTATTTTTATCAGAGGAAAATCCCCATGAAGAAAAACCGAATAGGAATTGGGGCTGACTGCATATTCACCATGTAAAGAAGTTTTTATAGGTACATATGGGGCATTTTTCATATATCTGTACACTTCATGAGGAGTATCTATCAAATAATAATCCACATAGTCTGGGTGATCTTTCAGTTTACTGTCCTTAGTAAGGCTGTACAGAGTTCCAAGAAAATTCTCAAGTCTTCTGGTGGTAAATTTTTCAATGGGTATAGGAGTAAATCCCGCTGCTTTTGCAAATTCTGTGTAGGCATAATATGCCCCCAGTCCTGTCCAGTGGTGGTCAGTGCGGAAATAGATGTATTCATCCTTGTGCTGCTGCAAAGTGTCATAAACATTTATATGTGTAATATCACTGTCTAAATTTGAGTAAATGTTTTCAATACTGGGTTTTTGGGGCTGTGTAACACTTTTATATTTTTCGGGGATATAAAAGTCAACACTGGTGGGTATAACCATATTATAAATTTTTACATCGTCCCCTAAAACGCTGTGATATTTATTTAATACGGAAGCATACCACTGACCCATTTTATTGTTGCCGCCGAAAAGTCCCATGGCTCTGTCTTTATAAATAAAGGTGTAACCCTGCTGTTCTCCTCCCTGATATACATCATCGTCAGTATTCGATTCCTCAGATAAATTATTTAAAGATTCATCAATGCTTTGTGAGGTAGATTCTTCTGATGATTCCGATGCCGAGGATTCATCGTCTTTTTTGGCAGGAAGGTCCGTGGTATCAGAATTTGATATTTCGGTTTCTTCGGAACTTTCGGGTATTTCAAAATCAGATTCTTCTGAAGATGAGGGAGCTCCATGGATTTTTACATTGTCAATTTTAAATCCCTTCATATTTTCAAGCTGGTTGGAAAAAGCTATGAAAAATTTTCTGAAAGGAAAATGGTCGCTGACATAAGCGGTAATTTCTTCTGCTGTTTTACCTGAAAAAATCGTTTCGGCAGTTATGGGAGAAACAGTTGCCAGCTTTCTTTTTTCATCTTCGGATTCGGTTTCTTTTGGGAAAATAAAAAACATAAAGCAAAGTGCCAAAATTATTGTAAGCAAAATAATTAAATTGGTTATTGATATGGTTTTGCTGTAAACTTCAGGGGAAAATTTGTTATAAGTTTTCTTCATATAATTTTACCTCCTAAAATTTATAGTATAAGAACGGATTATATGCCTGACCGCATAAAAGTGATGTACATATAAGAAGAAGTACAACATTTATTCCGATATGAACATATAGCATAATACCTTGATGTTTAGGTTCAAACTCATTTACAGCCAAATATTCAAAACCCTTTAGCATAGGCATGGCGAAAAACACTGAAATTATTATCCAAACCAGATTATTTACAAAATTAATTTCCGTACTGATGTCAGAAAGAGGATGGCCTGAAAAGCCGAACATAATCTGAATAAATTGGCTGAGTTTATTTAAGTCGGTAAAGTAGAAAATCGCCCAGCTTATCATAATTATAATCCACATATAAGGTCTGCTGATATACCATGGAAGTTTTTGAAGATATTTTAAAAGGAATTTCTTTTCCATAGCAATTAATACTCCCCAAAAAAGTCCCCATATAATAAAGTTAAAGCTGGCTCCATGCCAAAGTCCGGTTAGAAACCATACTATAAATAAATTGCGGTACATATGATTTTTGTTGCCGCCTAAAGGTATATAGACATAATCTCTGAAAAAGCTGCTTAAAGTTATGTGCCAGCGACGCCAAAATTCCGTGGCAGAGCCGGAAATATAAGGGTAACAAAAGTTTTCGGGGTAATCAAATCCGAATATTCTGCCAAGACCTATTGCCATATCTGAATATCCTGAAAAATCGTAGTAAATTTGCAGTGTGTACATAAATATTCCAAACCATGCCCCGGCTACGGAAAGAGAAGATAAATCCCCGTTTAAATATTGTGAAGCCAAAAGACCGGCACCGTTTGCCACAATTACTTTTTTTGAAAGACCATAGATAAACCTTGTAGCTCCCGTGCTTATGGATCTTATATCGGTTTCACGGAAGTCAATTTCTGCTGACACTTGTTTATAAAGCACTATTGGACCTGCTATAAGCTGTGGATAAAGGGAAACATACATAAAAAATTTGTAAAAATATTTTTGTGCATGAATTTTCTCTTTATATACATCAACTACATAGGAAATGGTTTGAAAGGTATAAAAAGAAATACCTATGGGAAGTGAAAACCTAGGTATGGGCAGATTAAAGCCCAGTAAATTTATGGTTTCCGTTAAAAAACCGCTGTATTTAAAAAGCACCAAAAAGCCTAAATTTACGGCAGTTGATAAGATAAGCGCAAGTTTTGCCTTTGGAGTATTTCGGTATTTTTCTATAGCCCGTGCGGCATAGTAATTAATTACACCGGAAAAAATTAAAAGTCCAATCCATACCGGTTCTCCCCAAGCATAGAAAAAAATTGAAAAAACAATCAAAACCATGTTTCTGTAAGCCAAATTTTTAGAAATAAAATATAAGATTATATTTAAAGGCAGAAAAAAATACAAAAAAGTCAAATCTGCGAATATCATGTAAAAAAAGTCCCTTCATATAAGGTTATGAATAATAATCTTATTTATTATATAACATATTTAATTAATCTCAATAGTATTTTTAAAAATCTTTTAATATTTTGGTTTTTGTTTGACTTTTGTAATATATTAGTGATACACTTAATAAGGTATTATTTGTCATGCAAATTTAATGTATAAGGAGAATGACTATGGAAAAACATATCAGTGGCTTTGAACTTGTTAAAAGCCAGAAAATCAGCGAAGTTAACGGTGAAGGATTTGAATATGTTCACCAAAAAACTAAGGCTCACCTTGTTTTTCTCAAAACAGATGATAAAAACAAGGCATTTGCAATCGGATTTAGAACACCTCCCCATGACAGCACAGGTGTGCCTCACATTATCGAACACAGTGTTCTCTGTGGTTCCGATAAATTTACTACAAAAGAACCTTTTGTGGATTTGATGAAAGGCTCTTTAAACACATTCCTCAATGCGATGACCTATCCGGATAAAACAATGTATCCTTTCTCATCACAAAATATTGAGGATTACAAAAACATTCTCCATATTTATGTGGACGCTGTTTTTAACCCCAAAATGAAAACAATTAAAGAAATATTCATGCAGGAAGGCTGGCACTATGAAATTGCCGATAAAGATGCACCTTTAACATTAAACGGTGTTGTATATAATGAAATGAAAGGTGCATATTCCTCCCCTGAAGAAATTTTGGATAATGAAATTACAAGTGCAATTTTTGACAACTGCTATCAGTATTCCTCCGGTGGAGATCCTGATGTAATTCCCGAACTTACATATGAAGATTTTAAAGCTTTCCATGAAAAATATTATCACCCGTCAAATTCCTGTATTTATATTTACGGCGATATTGATGCAGCTGAAATTATGGAAATATTGGACAGAGATTATCTCTCCAAGTTTGACTTTAAAGAAATTGACTCCGAAATCGGACTTACAAAGCCTTTTGATAAGGAAAAGAACCTGAAAGGCACATACTCCATAGGTAAAGATGACAATGAGGACGGAAAAACCTATGCACAAATTACTTATGTAATTCCTGAAGGCATTGATTCAAAATTGGCAACAGCTATGGATACACTGGCTTCTGCACTCTTTAATGCCGATTCAGCTTGCATTAAAAATAAAATTTTGGATGCAGGACTTTGTCAGAATATTCAGTGCTATTTTGATACTCACAAACTTCAGCCTACATTCAATATTATTATTCAAAATACAAGTGAAGAAAATGCCAAGAAGATTTTTGACATTATTGAAACTTCACTTAAAGAACTTTCCGAAAACGGAATTGACAGAAAACTTATTGAAGGCTGTATTTTGAGCAATGAATTTTCCAGTAAAGAATATATCACAATAAGAGCCGGCAGAGGCGTCAACATGGCTTCATCCATATTTGCCCGTTATTTCTATGGCAGAGATCCTTTTGAAGAACTCAAAATTAACGGTCAATTTGACTATGCTAAGAGCCTTTTGGAAAATAAGGGCTTTGAAGGTCTTATTAAAAAATATCTCATTGACAACCAGTTTTGTGCTAAGATAGTTCTTAACCCGGAAAAAGGTCTTTCCGAAAAGAAAGCCGATGCTCTTGCTAAAAAACTGGCTGACTTTAAGGCAACTTTGTCCGATGAACAAATTAAAGCTATTATGGATGAAGAAGCTGTTCTTAAACTTCGTCAAAGAACACCTGACAGTGCAGAAGATTTAAAAACCATACCAAACCTCAAAGTTTCCGATATTGAAAAGAAAGTTTCCGATTTGTCAGTTTCCGAAACTAAGAAAAACGGATATAATCTTTATCATTACAATGCTGAAACAAATGGAATAGTTTACGGAAGAATATTAACTGATGCAAGTGTTCTTGAAAGTGAAGAACTGCCATATCTCGGTTTTGTGTGCAATGCTTTGTCCATGCTGCCAACTGAAAATTACACTGTTACCACATTGCCTAACGCAATAATGGAAAATATAGGAAATATAAGCTTTACAGCTAATGCAATTTCCGACAACAATGACAGCGATAAGGCTTATAAATTCTTTGAAATTAACTTTAAGGCTATGGAAGAAAAATTCCCCAATGCTGTGGAAATTATTAAAGAAATTCTCCATAAAACCAACTTTAACTCAAAGGAAAGACTTAAACAAATTCTTAACATTATCATTAGCCGTATGGAAAGTGAAATGATATCCAACGGACATATTTACGGTATGATAAGAGTGGGAGCTAACCTTTCCCCTGCATCAAGATTTACCGAAAATTGTAAATTCTATACTTACTACCAGTTTGTTAAAGATATTGCCAACAACTTTGATAAAAAGGCTGATGAATTTATTTCTAAATCCGAAGCAGTACTCAAAAAGGTTCTTAACAGCAATAATACCATTGTTTCCGTAGCGGGAAATAATCACATAAAAGAACTTTTTGAAAAGGAAATTGACAAGATTTGCAGTGAATTTAAACCTGTTTCTGTTCCTGCTGCTGAAAAGTTTGAAAGAACACATATCAATGAAGGTATTATGACCACATCTAATGTACAATATGTAACTATGGGTTATGACTTTAAGGAGTTTGGCATTAAACATACAGGAAAGATGGATGTTCTTCAGACAATTATGTCTACAGATTATGCATGGAACAATATCAGAGTATTGGGTGGAGCTTATGGTGCACCTTTCGGAATTACAAATGAAGGTGTTATGTTCTCCAGCTACAGAGATCCACATCTTAACAATTCCATGAAGGTTTACAGAGAAGCCGGCGAATACTTTAAGAATTTGGAACTGACAGAAACAGAATTTAACAATTATATTATTGGTACAATTTCCTCTATGGATATGCCAAAAACCGCTGAACAAAAATGTGTTATGGCAGTAAATAATATGATAGCACATATTACAGATAAGGACCGTCAAACAAGAAGAGATGAGGTTCTTTCTGCCAAACTTTCCGAAATTAACGCTCTTGGAGATATGCTCACAAAGATTACAGATAAAAACCTTTATGTAGTATTCGGCAATGAAAAGAAGATCAAAGAAAACGAAAAACTCTTTGACAGACTTTCCGAAGCTAAATAAAAAGATTTACATTTTACGGTTAACAAATGTATAAATCAAAACCACCCGTCTAACGGGTGGTTTGCTCTGAGGCTATAAGCCTCTGT
>JAHHUA010000008.1 GCA_020024235.1 Oscillospiraceae bacterium | reverse complement strand
ACCAAATCAAAGCAACTCTTACCGTTATGAAAAATGGAGAGCATTGGTTTCATACAGAGGAGCAAATGAATTTCCTCGATAACTGGATGAAGCAGTTTATTTAGCGATTCCGTCTTGCTGGAGGAAATGTGATGGAAGATAAAAAAATATTACTGGATCACCTTGATAAGCTCCATACAACTGAAATGGGCATTGATAGAATCAAGAAAAATCTGAAAATCGATGTAGATGATGTAGTTGAATATTGTAAGAGCAAAGTTTCAGACAAGAGCTGCAACATCTATAAACAGGGGAAAAACTGGTATTGTGAGGTTGATCACATTAAAATTACAATTAACTCATATAGCCATACAATTATTACAGCCCATATCATTCCGTGAAATACGAAACTACGGTATAGCAGATGTCATAAAAGAAGGTAAAGTACAAAGAATTTTCAGAGTAACAAAATTTGCATGGAGGTGTTAACGAGCATGAAACGTTATCTTGCATTTTTGCGTGGTATCAATATCAGCGGCAAAAATAAGATTCCAATGGCAGAATTGAAAAGCGGATTTGAATCCCTTGATTTTGCTGAGGTCAAGACCTATCTGAACAGTGGCAATGTTATTTTTTCGAGTGCTCACGATGATATAGTTCTGATGAAAGACCAGATTGAAACCATGATCGAAAATCGGTTTCAGCTTGATATTCCCGTTTTTGTCATTTCAAAAGAAGATTTGGAGTACATTTTGCGCAATGCTCCTGACTGGTGGGGCAATGAAAATAAGGAAATCTATGATAATCTGATTTTCATCATGCCGCCAGCCACTTTTGCGGATGTTTTGAGTGAAATTGGAGAACCCAAGGAAGGCTTGGAGCAGATACAGGATTGTAAAAATGCAATCTTTTGGTCGTTCAGCCGAAAAGATTATCAGAAGACAAACTGGTGGTCAAAGACAGCAAGTGCGAATATTGGCAGTAAGCTGACAATCAGAACTGCAAACACCGTAAGGAAAATCGCTGAAATGTAATTTCGTTCAAACTTTGTTCTGTACACATTGTGAAAACGAAACTCCAAGCAATAAATACCGAAATTCCACAAACAGAATTTCGGTATTACAGACTTAAATTATATTAATTAAATCAAAATCAAAACCACCCGTTAGACGGGTGGTTTGCTCTGAGGCTATAAGCCTCTGTTACCGGCCAGCGTCTCAAGACGCTGGCTTTCACTTTGTTCAAGCCTATTGCCTTTGCCTCTTTTGCCGCCCCTTAAAGGGCGTTTGTATTACTTGCTACCCTTGAAAGGGTCTTCGTATTCTTTGAATGTCAGCTGATCATGTATTTTATCTTCTTCCAACTGATTTTTTATGTAATCTGCTATCTTTTTTGTATTCTTTCCTACTGTATCAACATAGTATCCTCTACACCAGAAAGATCTGTTTCCATACTTGTATTTTAGGTTTGCAAACTTTTCATGGATTATCAAACTACTTTTTCCTTTGAGAAATCCCATGAAACTTGATACACTCATTTTTGGCGGTATTTCTACTAGAATATGTATATGATCTGGTCATACTTTTGCTTCTATTATTTTTACTTCTTTCCAATCACATAACTGTCTTAGTATTTTTCCAATTTCTACTCTTTTTTCTTTATAAAATATTTTTCTCCTGTATTTTGGTGCAAAAACAATATGGTATTTGCAATTCCATGTTATATGTGCTAAACTATTATTGTCATTCATTTGAATGTTCTCCTTTTGGTTTATTTTTTTGCAGTTGTCAGTCCGCATCTTTATTTTAAACCAAAAGGAGTTTCTTTTCATTACTCATCGCTAAAGCTTTTTCGGAACCACCGACATAGTCGGTGGTTTTCTTTATACAACAAAAAACAGCCGTTGCGGGAATAATTCCTGCAACGGCTGTTTTGCATCATATATGAATTTGAAAGTTTTGGAACTCAAACAAACCACTACCTTGTTTCAGGCTTTGTTGCTTGTCTAACTGTGCAAATCCTGCTTCAATCTCATCAATCAGAGAAACTGGAATATCTAACTGATGATGTCCAGGCAGAACCCGATTGATTGGATATTGCTGTATCCGCTTGATGGATTGATAGAATTGCTGTGGATCGGTCGTGGGATAAAATGCATCGAGGCATCCCTTATAGATCAAATCTCCGGAATAGAGCGTATTCCGCTTTGCTTCATAAAAGCAGCAGTGTCCGGGCGAATGTCCCGGTGTGTGTATTACCTGAATTGTCCGCTCACCCAAATCCAAAGAGTCCCCATCCTGTAAGATTCTTTGAGGAACACCTTGGAAGACCTGATAGGTGTCCAGGTTGAAATCTTCCGGAAAATCACAGGGAACCATTGTCAGATTCTTCTTAACAACCTGAAGCGGAATTGGGAACCGGACAGATAGCCAGTCCTTTTCCGCTTCATATACAGCGATATTATCAAAATACTTATGACCACCGATGTGATCCCAATGAACATGAGTAGTAATTGCCATAACAGGCAGCTCTGTTAGACTGTCCACAATTTTTCTGATGTTGGAAACACCTAATCCGGTATCTATCAGAAGTGCACATTGTGTTCCGCACAAAAGATAGCAATGGGTTTCCTCCCAATGCTTATATTCACTGATTGCAAAAGTATTGTGATCTATTTCCTCAATGGTGAACCAATCATCCATTCTTTAAATACACCTCCAGTTATAAACCAATTCTGCTAAAACCACTTTCCGTTTTCATCTTTGAAATGAGGGATTGAATCATCTTTATAATGACCATACCGATTTTCGTTGCAACTGAATTCTTTGAACAGTGCAGTAGATCGCTTAATACATCGGCTCTGCGTCTAAAGCGTCTGCCTCTTTAATGACAGTTATATGTAATTCCTTTACATTTATTAAAGTTTCCTGATTACTTTTCGGACAGTAGAGAGGGAAGTTTTTTAATTCTGTATCTTTCCATATCTGCACTTTTGTTATATTGTCACAAATAGAGCAAGGTATCCATTCAACTTTCATTACCATTATCTGTAATGCTCCTATTGTTTTCAATAACCAGACAAAAGCAAAAAATAATTTCAGCAATAAGCATAAATATTGCTATGGCAACAGAAGAACAGTATAAACCAAGTAATAAAACAGCAAACGATATCACAACAGAAAAGACATAATAAGTTTTTGATTGATATAACCAACCGTACGGCAAGAGATGTGCACCGAAAATCATTGCATAAACCATCAGCATTTTCTCAGGTATAGCTACATATACCCACATTACAATTAGAATATACAGTATTTGATTAAGTGTAAATAGTAATCCTAACCCTGAAAGTGGATTGTTTTTATTCTGAAAATCTATCTTCAAGATTTTAGAAATCCCATAAGCCAATGGGACTAATGGAGCTGAACAGAAAAAAGTAAATAAGTTTTTTGATAAAATCGGCAGCGAAGATGTATGAATGAATAAGACTGCTGTCCATATAGCCACTGAAGCAATTATAAAATGCAGTCCTCTCTTTTGTTTTCTAATATTATCTGTCCTTAATATTTGTAACGCTAACAAAAGTTCCTCTTTATTTTTCATTTTGAAAATTCCTTTTGCTCTGATATTTTTATAATGCCTGTGTATAAATCTTTCCCTGTTTCCTACTGTATGCTTGGTATATTGCTATACAAATAAAATATAAACCACACACAATTCCGAAAAAAATAATCCATTGAATAAATGTTCCTTTATCTCTAAAAAATCCAATCCAATAAAATTCTACACATTCATACATACTGATAGAAACCATAAAAACGGTCAATCCTTTTGTAAAACTCCATTTTTAATAAAGCTTTGCATAAAAAGAATACAGAATATAAAAACATCACCTAAAATCAAAAGCAACATTTTAGTCAAACTATTTATTAAAACTGTTTGTCAATTAGAAATATGACTATGCACTAAAAAAGAATAAGAAACCAAGTCGTACAAAAAGATGTGCCATTTCTCATCCATACAAGAAATTGTATCATATCTGTTTTTCGATTTTTCATTTCTGCCTCCTAAATTGATAACAAGTCTTTGACTGACCGTACATATTTTCTGGAAATATAGAGGTGTTCACCGTTACACATTGTTGCCAAAATAGTGCGGTTAAGTTCAGGTTTTAATGATTTGATTTTATTTATATTTGCTATAAATGCCTTTGATATTCTAAATTGTACCATTTATATTTTCATAACTTAGGAACAGTCTTTCTGTTTTTTAATGTTACAGGCTCACCAGCTTTTCATGATTGAGAATAGAAGAAAGGGCTTTGGGAGCGCATTTGTTGATTTCATGTCCTGCATTGGGGATAATATATAATTTTGATTGAGGCAACATTGTGTTTAGCTGTATAGATGCCTTTTTGTTTGCATGGTCCTTTTCTCCGCAAATAATTGTAACAGGACAAATAATTTCCTTTAGCTTTGGTGTAAAATCCAATGACCGCATGGAATGGGACAGTTTTATCATACTGTTTTTTGATATACCCATATTTTTAAAGACTTTCTGTGGCATACAGCGGAAGATAAAATTCTGAAAATCAATAAGCAGACTTGGTACTTTATACTGTACCCCCATTAAAATCAGTGAGGATACTTTATCTTTATGGCGAATTGTATAATCAAGTGCCAATATTGCCCCCAGAGAAAGCCCACAAATCACCAAGGGCTCTGTTGTATCCGCATATTTATTTTCAAGTTTAGAGAGAATACTCGAATAGGTAATATCCTTTTCATTTAATGAAAAAAGTTCCAAACAGTCTGTATCAAAGCAGGAAAGCTGTTTTACCACTTCATTCCAGTCCTGTGCTGTCTGTCCTAATCCATGTAAAAAGATTATCTTCATTTCTGTTTTTCCCCTTGTAAATTCTTTATATTACAATATTATTTCATACATTACATCTTCATAACTCTGATTTATGTCTGTTTTTATATAGGAACTCCTTTGCATTTTTAGCCACTTTGGCGAAATCAATATTGCTCTTATTTATCCAAATTGTGGCTTCTTATTCACCCGAGCCCTGATACAATTTATAAGAGCTTCTGCTGTTTTTATGGCATAACCCTTTCCCCAATGTTTTTATCCACACAATAAGCCAAATCATAAACATAATTCTTATCTGCAATAAAACTGCAAGTGCCTGTTCTTTCTCCTGTAATTTTATCTTCGGAAATAAGATAACAGCATTAGTCATCCTCACCCAAAGTTTCATATAGTTTTAAAAGTTTTTGTTTTTATTCTGGGTTTATATCAGTAGGGTCGGAGAGATATTCTCCGCTTTCGGAATTATTCCATATTAAAAAAAGCAAATTCTGCATTATTAGAAGTAAATTATCTGATAACAAGTCTGTTTGTTATGATTTTTTCTATTTTCTTAATGATCTATTCTGTTATCTGATTTTAATTTTTTGGTTTAATAAGTCCTCTTTCAAACATGGACTGAGCTGCCAGCATTACACCGATTTTTCCTGACGGATAATTAAGTCCGCCTTGCAGCCATGCAGCAAATGGTTCTCTGATAGGTGCATCAGCGGAAAGTTCAATGGAAGCTCCTCCTGTAAATGCCCCGGCTGCCATAATAACTTTGCTGTCATAACCGGGCATATCCCACGCCTCAGGTACAACAAAGGAATCAACGGGAGCTCCTTTTTGTACCCCTTGACAAAATGCAACCAGTTTTTCTTCATCTCCTAAAATTACAGCTTCTATTATATCACCCCGTTTTTCATCGGGTTCAGGAGTAACTTTAAATCCGAAATCTTTAAACATTGACGCTGTAAGAACTGCTGTCTTTACCGCTGAGGCAACAACTGTAGGTGCAAAGAAAAGTCCCATATACATATTGCGGTTTTCCCCCAAAGAACAACCGATTTCTCTGCCTGTGCTGGAAGTAGTAACACGGCAGGCACAAAGTTCAATTAAATCAGCTTTTCCCGCTATATATCCTCCTGTTTTGGCAATACCGCCTCCGGGATTTTTAATAAGAGAGCCCACAACCAAATCAGCTCCCACTTCGCAGGGTTCTTTTTCCTGTACAAATTCACCATAACAATTATCAACAGCAATAATTATATCCTTATCTACAGAACGGATTTTTTTACAAATTTCTTCTATTACCTCAACTGTCAAAGAGGGTCTTAAACTATAGCCTCTGGAACGCTGAATATATGCCATTTTTGCACCTTTAATGGCATTGGGTATTCCGTCCATATCAACTAAACCGTCAGCCAAAAGCGGAAGTTCTCTGTAATTTATTCCAAAATCCTTTAAAGAACCTTTTCCTTTTTCTTTGGTAAGTCCTATTACACCATGAAGTGTATCATAAGGTGTACCTGTAATGCTGACCATAGTATCCCCAGGACGCAAAACCCCAAAAAGCATAGTGGCTATGGCATGAGTACCTGACGCAAAACTATGTCTTATAATAGCATCTTCAGCACCCATAAGCTGAGCCATAATTTCATCAAGCATATCTCTGCCCCGATCACCATAACCATAGCCTGTTGTACCTACAAAGTAGGATTCACTTACTTTTTTATCTGCAAAAGCTTTAAGTACCTTGTATGTATTATGTTCAGCTATTCTGTCAATTTCTTTAAAAATTTCTTTTGAATTTTCTTCCGCTTTTTCTGCGGCTTTTATAATTTGTTCATCTATTTTAAAAAACTTGTTATACATTTTTCCTCCAAGGATATTTATTCTAATTTATTTTATCTGACGGAACTTCTATACACATTTCGTTACTAATACGCCTATATCCAAGTTTTTCATAAAATTCCGCCAATTCTTCTTTTGCTGCTATCAAAAAAGGGTCTTTTTTCTGCTCTAATACTATATGGGTTATTTTTTTTACCAATTCCGATGCAAAACCCATTTTTCTGTAATCAGGTTCTGTAGCTATACCACCTATTACCACACTTATAGGACTTGAAATATAATATCCCCCTGTAGATACCCATTTTCCGTTATGTTTTAACGCATAAATCTGACAAAGCTGATTTTTGCAGCGTTTATGTATATCATAAAACCAGGAAATAAAATCAATATCTTTAAATTCAGGGTCACTGTTTTTTAATATTTTAAAAGAGAATTTCAATACATCGGTATAAATGGAACATTTACCGCCATCATACTTAAAATCACCAAAAAACTTCATAACAGGTCTTGTAGTAAAATTATAGTTTAAATAATTATTAAATATTTTACCTGTTTCTTCGTCAATCTCAAACACATCTATCGTGCTGTCTTTGCCGAAAAACAATGCCAATTCCTCAAAATCACACTGAGCGGAAGCAGCAATAGTTGCCACTCCGCTCATTATGCTTATACAAGCTGTGATTTCTTTATTTTCATTGTAACAAACCCAAAGTCTGGTAAAAGAATAATCATTTCCATAGCAGTTATACAAAGTATAAATTCTGGCTCCTAAAACAGGGTCAAATTCATATGCCATTTCTGCTTCGATAATTTCTGTCATTAATTTTATCATTACATTTCACAAAATTCGGGAAGAAGTTTTTTAATAAGCTTATGTGTATTTTCAAAATCTTCCTTTGTCATTGTACAGGACGCAGAATGAAGATATCTGCATGGTGTGGATATAGCTGCAACCTTAATTCCTCCGCCGGATACCTGCATAACTCTTGCCTCATTGGTACCTGTAATGGAGTTTTTGCTTTGGTGAGGTATTTTCCATTTTTCAGCTTTATCCATAATAAGATTGTAAAGCTCATTATTATAAATTGTGGTTTTATCCTTAAAATAAATAACAGGACCATGTTTAAGTTTACAGGAAACTTTATCATCGGAAGTTCCGGGAATATCTCCTGCCGGGGTGGTTTCAACAACAACTGCAATATCCGGCTGCACTGCATTGGCTGCACACAAAGCACCTGTACAGCCTGTTTCTTCTTGTACGGTAAAAGCGTAATTCATATCATACTCATCATAGTTTTCAATAAGGTCAATGAGTATTGCACAGCCTGCTCTGTCATCTAAAGCCTTGCATCTGACAAATCCGTCGCCGTATTCTGTAAATTCGGTTCTGAATACAGCTCTGTCCCCCAGTTTTACATATTTTTCGGCTTCTTCCTTGTCTTTTGCGCCTATATCTATGTATAAATCTTTAATTTCGTAGGTTTTACCTCTTTCTTCGGCAGTTTTCATATGAAGAGCCTTTGTACCGATAACACCTACTCTTTCATCTTTTCCCACTGTTACTGTTCTGGAAACTACAACTCTTGGGTCAATGCTGCCGCAAGAGGAAAAACGAATGTATCCATTATCTTCAATATGGGTTAGGATAAAGCCTACTTCGTCCATATGAGCTGTAAGCAAAACTTTATTTTTAGGAGTTTTCTTACCTTTTTTAAACACAATAATACTTCCCAAATTGTCCACATGGTATTGGCATTTGCCTTCAATTTTTTTGATAATAGCTTCTCTTACAGCATCCTCCTTGCCGGAAACACCGTTTAAAAGGCTTAATTCTTTAACTGTTTCTATCATTATAAATCCCTCTCCTCTATCTAAGTGTTTTTACATATTCAGCAATAAGTCTGGCTGTGTTTTCAATATCGTCCAGTGAAATTGTTTCAATAATTGTGTGCATATATTTTTGTGGCAAAGAAATAAGAGCGGTTTTAACACCGTTTCTGGTAATGGCAATCCCGTCTGCATCTGTACCTGTTCCGCCACCACCCATAGGTTCTGCCTGACATGGAATATTCTTTTCTTTGCCGATTTCCATAAGTTTGTTTGACATTTCGTCGTTTAATATGGACGCATATCCAACCATACCGCCTTCACCTAATTTGCCCACTTGATGAGGTTTAACATCGGGTGTATAAGCAAAAGATACATCACAGGCAATGGCATGAGTAGGATTTACAATATATGCAGCAGTTTTAGCACCATGTCCGCCTACTTCTTCCATTGAGGAAAATACAACAGAAAGTCCGCAGTCATATTTTTCATTTTCCAAAAGCTCCAAAGCTCTGAGCAAAATTACACAGCAAGACCTGTCATCCTGAGCTTTACAGGTGATTGTATTGTTTAAAAGCATTGCAGGTTCACAGTCAAAAGTAATTCTGTCACCCAGTTTAATTTTCTTTTCAACTTCTTCTTTGGATAAACCTGTATCAATGCTTATTTCATCAATAGTGGGAAGTTTACTGTGATCATCTGTGAGATGAGGAGGCTGACAGCATACAACTGCTTTAATGTCCTCGGTTTGTGTATGTATGGTAACAGGTGCCCCTAATATGGAGTTTCTGTCAATACCACCCACCTGACCTACTTTAAGGAATCCTTTGTCATCAATATGAGTAATAATAAGGCCTATTTCGTCCATATGAGCCTCCAGCATCAAATGGGGCTTGCCTTCTTTTGGTTCTTTTACTGTGCAGATAATACTTTTCAGTGGTGTTTTTTGCACCTTTCCATATTTAGAAAGTGCTTTTATGCCGTATTCAGCGGCATTTTCTTCCATTCCAGATGTACCGTTTAACTGTGTAAACTCAATAAGAACTTTTTTAATGTCCATTTTTCTGACCTCTCATTCATAATTATTTTTTATTTTATAGTGCATTTACTATATTTTTAAAATGATTTCCACGCTCTGCAAAGTTTTTATATTTGTCAAAACTGGAACAGGCAGGGCAAAGAGCTACAATTTCACCCCATACAGCGTGTTTTTTGGCGATTTTAACTGCTTCTTCCATATTTCCTGCATGTTCTATTATAATTTCGGCAGACTTAAAATTAGATGCACTTAAAACTGCATTTTCAATTCTTTCGGAGGTTTCACCCATAAGAATAAGCACTCTGACTTTTTCATTTATTTTTTTTGCCAGTTCATCAAAAGAGAGATTCTTATCATGTCCGCCCGCTATCATTATCATTTTGTTTTCGGAGCTGCTTATACCTGCAATAGCACTGGTAGGTGTGGTTGCCATAGTATCATTATAGTATTTAACACCATCTAATTCACGGACAAATTCAAATCTGTGCTCAACTCCTCCAAATTCTTCAGCCACTTCACCTATGGTTTTAGCAGTTACAAGCCCCTTTGTAATACAGATTGCTGCCATATAATTTTCTACATTGTGCATTCCGGGAATTTTTATTCTGTCAATATTTAAAACAGGTATTTCCTCTCCGTCCTCTGCAAGCATAATCTGATTGTCTTTAAGGTATGTTCCCTTTTCAACTTTGTTTTTTACAGAAAATTTAAGAACATTTCCTCTGGCAAATTTTTCAGCGTCGGAGGATAAAATATTATCAGCATTTAATACTGCTGTTCCAAAAGCATTTTGATGATAAATGAGATTGTATTTTGCCTGTATATATTCTTCCATTGAATTGTGCATATCCAAATGATTGGGGCTTATATTGGTAATAAGTACTGTATCGGCAGATTTTCTCATACTCATAAGCTGAAAACTGGAAAGTTCTATTACCACATAGTCTTCGGGTTTAATTTCTTCTATACGATAAAGCAAAGGTTTTCCGATATTACCGCCCAAATGGACTTTATAACCTTCTTTTTCTAGGAATTTTGCTGCAATGGTGGCTGTGGTAGTTTTGCCGTCAGAACCTGTAATAGCTATTACATGAGCCGGACAAAAATCAAAAAACAATTCAGTTTCACTGGTTATAACGCAGCCTTTTTTTCTGGCTTTAACTAAATTTTCATCGTTATAATTAAGTCCGGGAGTTCTCATAATAATATCTCCGTCCAAATTATCAAGATAATTTTCACCTAGACAGAGTTTAACTCCTTTTTGGGCAATTTCTTTTCCTAAATCCCCCAATTCCTCCATAGTTCTTCTGTCGCAAACAGTTATATGGGCACCATAGTGCAAAAACTTTTCTATAAGTTCTTTATGACTTACTCCAAAACCTATAAAAGTAACTTTTTTATTTTTCAGGCTTTTAAAAAATCTGTCATAAGTAATGTTCAAATTTTTCCCCTCCAACATTAAGAATACGTATTCATTATATATCAAAATCCTTTATTTAACAAGTCATTGTACATATAATCATTTGAAAAATATCCCCGCCATATTAAATTCACGATTTTTTAAATCAGTCAAATTTAATATAGCGGGGGGTATTTTATTTTTGTATATACCTGTATTTTGTGATAAAACAAGAATATAAAAATTGTTTTATCACACTTGTTAGTTGCAGCTACATTTTTTCGGGAGCGGAAACTTTAAGCATAGTGAGAACATTCTTAATAACATTTCTTGCTCCTTTACAAAGTGCAATTCTGGCATTCATAAGGCTTTCATCTTCTGTTCTTACTTTGCAGGCACCGTAAAATTTGTGGAATGCGGTAGCTACATCCATTACATAGTGAGGAAGTGCAGCTGTATCATAGCTTTTGGCAACAGAAATAATTTCGTTTGGCATAGCTGCAATAATTCTGATAAGTTCTTTTTCTTCAGGTGTAGTTAAAAGTTTTGCATCTACTTCCAAAATGCTGTCTGTATTCACACCTTCTGCTTTTAAATTATTAAGTATGCTGCAAATTCTAGCATGGGCATATTGAACATAGTAAACCGGATTTTTTGAGGATTCTTCCACAGCCAAATCAAGGTCAAAGTCCAAAGTGGAATTTGCTTCTCTCATGGTAAAGAAAAATCTTGCAGCATCAATGGGAATTTCTTCAATAAGGTCTGCCAGCTGAATAGCTTTGCCGCTTCTCTTGCTCATTTTTACAGGAACACCGTCTTGAATAAGGTTTACAAGCTGCATAAGTACAATATCAAGATTATTTCCGTCCACACCTGTGGCATTGAGTGCACCTTTAAGTCTTGCAACATGGCCATGGTGGTCTGCACCCCATACATCAATACATTTATCAAATCCTCTTATTGCAAATTTATTGTAGTGGTATGCAATATCTGCGGCAAAGTAGGTTGGGAAACCGTTTGCTCTTACCAAAACTTCGTCCTTTTCTGCACCGAATTTAGTGGCAGCATACCATACTGCACCATCTTTTTCATAAGCATAGCCTTTTTCTCTCATCAAATCGACTACTGCCATAACAGCTCCACTTGCATGAAGTGTGCTTTCGGGGAACCACTCATCAAATTCTATTCTGTATGCGGAAAGGTCTGTTTTAAGTTTGGCTATATTAAGAGGCAAAGCATAATCTACCAAAGCTTTTCTTCTTTCTTCTTCGGAAACATTTACAAATTTGTCGCCATGAATGTCAGCAAATCCCTTTGCTCTTTCTTTGATGTCATCACCATGGTAGCCGTCTTCCGGAAATTCAATTTCATCACCTTTATATAGCTGCAAATATCTTGCTTCCAAAGATATTCCGAATTTAGCAATTTGATTTCCTGCATCATTTATATAAAATTCTCTCTGAACCTTATATCCTGCCCATTTCATAGCTTCTGCAAGTACATCACCTATAGCACCGCCTCTGGCATTTCCCATATGCATAGGACCTGTGGGATTAGCTGAAACAAATTCAACCATTACTTTTTTGCCGCTGCCAAAATCTGATTTACCATAATCGGCACCTTCTTCACAGGCACTTTTGATTACATCGGAAAACCAGCTGTCCTTTAAAAAGAAATTAATAAATCCAGGACCTGCAATTTCAGTTTTTTCAAAATATGTGTTTTCCAAATTAAAGTTTTGAGCAATAGCTTCGGCAATTTTTCTGGGCGGTAATCTAAAAATTTTTGCATTTGCCATAGCCACATTGGAGGCAAAATCCCCATGAGTTGTATCCGAGGGAACTTCCACTACAAATTTCTGCATTTCTCCTGCCGGCAAAGTATTTTCTGCCTGAGCTTTTGCTGCTGCTTTTTCAATTATCTCTTTTATTTCCTGTTTTGCTTTTTCAATTAAATTAGCCATTTTAACATTCCTCCACAAATATACTTACTTCATGTGAACTCAAAAGTGCGGAATTTACATCAATAGTGTATTTAAATCTGACTCTTCCGCCTCTTTCGCTTAAATCCACATCAATTTTACTGCCGTTTATGCCTATCATAACATTGCCATAGCCTGTATTGTAACTGCACAAATGACGATTGCCTTTTTCTATTATGAGCTGTGATTCAGTGGGAGCCGATCTTAGCATTACAACTTTGTTTTTTTCGATTTTTACGGTTGTAGTTGTGCCTTTAAATCCCGTATCTTCCTTAGATTCATAAACTATATAGTAAACATCGTTTTTTTTATAAAAACTTCCCTGGGTAAAAACTTCCACAACATCCGATTCGCCATCCACTGTCTGTCTGCCTCGTATGCTTATTTTAGCGTCTTTTTTCAAATCAAGTACCTGCTTTCTATCTTTCTTTAGCTAATAAAATAAGTTTATCAATTATATCGGAATAACTCATACCGCTTTGCATAATAAGCTTAGGATACATACTTATAGAGGTAAATCCCGGCATGGTATTAGGTTCCAGCAATATAATTTTTCCGTCATCACAAAGGAAAAAGTCCACTCTGGTAAGTCCACGGCAACCTAAAATCTTATAGGCTTTTACAGCAGTTTCTCTTATTCTTAAAGAATCCTCCTCAGAAATTCTGGCAGGAATATGAATACTTGTGCTGTCATTTATGTATTTTGATTCATAATCATAAAATTCGGATCGTATTTCCAGTTCACCTGTAGCAGGTGCAAAGGGTTCATCATTTCCCATAACTGCACATTCAATTTCTTTTCCCTTTATAAATTCTTCCACAATAACTTTTTTATCATGAATAAGAGCATTTTCAATAGCTTTTTTAAGTTCTTCCTTATTTTTGGCCTTGCTTACTCCCACAGATGAACCTGCATTGGCAGGTTTTACAAACATGGGATAATGTAGTTTTTCTGCCATTAATTTTTCGGTTTCATCAAAGCTTTCCAAATCCTTTTTCTTTGCCACTGCCCATTTTGCGGTTTTAACTCCGCCGCTTTCCAAAAGAATATGAGTATATTCCTTATCCATGCAGTTGGAGGAAGCTCCTACACCACAGCCTACATATGGTATGCCCGCAATTTCAAAAAGTCCCTGAATTGTGCCATCCTCTGCATTTTTTCCGTGCATAACCGGAAAAATTACATCTATTTTTTTAACTTCCCAACTGTTTTCCTTTAAAATAAGAAGTCCATGATGAGATGTATCAGGGGAAATAATTGCGGGATATTTTTCCTCGGATTTTTCCCAGTTTCCGTTTACAATATCCTGAACTTTACCGCTGTAGTAATACCATTTACCTTCTTTGGTGATTCCCACCATAACTATATTATATTTTTTCCGATTTATATTTTCAAGAATACTGGTTACACTTCGTCGTGATACTTCATGTTCACTGTTGGCTCCGCCGAAAATAACCGCTATTGTTTCTTTGGTTTTGGTATTGTTCATCATTCACCCTCCATGCAGTATTTTCACTTTAACATATGATATTTCAATGATTTACTTTTCTTTATATAATTTATACATATAATATTTTATTGTACCACATTATTTTTTTTATATCAATAGAATAGTGTTTATATTTTATATTAATACATTAATTGCAAATTTTTTACATATTTATTCATATAAAATTATAAAAATTGTGGGTATAATTATTAGTATATTAACATAATTAAAAAAAAATTAATTTTTTTCAATATATCTATTGATTATTTTTTCTTTTTTGGTATAATATAAGTAAAGATATATGTATTCTAAAATCTGTATATTATACACAAATAGCAGTTTGTTTAATAAAAAATGCAAACTTTAAGCTTGTGGATATATTTACAGCTTATATCAAAAAAAGCAAAATGAGGATTAAATCTTAATTCCTCATTTACTGCAAATAAACCGAAAGGTTTATATTAATTTTGGGCTTCATTTTAATAAGCGGATATACAAGAAAACTGCAGGAAAAGGACGATTATTCGTCCTTTTTTTGCGCAATTTTTTAAATTACAGTAAACACAAGCCACAATGCAATTACTATTACAACCTGATGTATTAAATACAATAAAAGGCTGTGTTTCCCACAAAATGACAGTATATTTCCGTGCTTTTTATAGCATATGGAGGGCAATTCATCAAAATTCAGATTTTTTCCTGCTGCAATTCCCAGTGTATATACAAAAATCCACGGAAAAATAGGATAAAAGTCCCCACTGAAAAAACGCTCCGAACATATTCCAAAAGGAAATAAAAATCCGGTATTTCTCAGTGTCAACGGCAAAGGAAAATAAAAATAGGGTTTTATTCCCAAATACCCCATCTGCAAATTATAAGTCATTATAAAACAAATTACACACAAAATAATTACAATAGTTGAATTTATTTTATCAGTAAATTTTTTTATAAATGGTGAACAAATCATTGCTATTGCTAAAAAATGCAATACTCCAAAAAATATTGTCAATTTTGGGGTAATAATATGAGTTATTAAAGTTATAACCATTGCCGCTAAAAAACACAATACACCACGTTTGTATATATTATGGGAAAGATTTGAGGAAAATCCCGATATAAATATATATGACATTCCAATAAATAAGGCAATATACTTATATATACCATACTCAAAAATAAAAATATGTATGCCAAAAATATATTCCAAATCAAAAAGAGCATGATAAACTGCCATTAAAAAAAAGATAAAACCCCTTATCTCATCTAACAAAGTTATTCTTTTTTTCAAAATTTTCATCTTCCTTTATTTTATATAACTTCTATTTCTATGCCCACTACACCATATTTGTTTTGTTTTTCTAAAGAATAATATTCTTCCATATCTTTTGGGGAAGCTGTATTTATATTTTCCTGTGTGTAACCGCATTTTTGCAGAGGAAGATTTTTATACAATGTTTTAAAACTATCATAGACATATATATTTTTGACATAAACTTTAATAATATCTTCATTATTATCAGTATTTATAAATTTTATGGTATCACCTATGGAAATATTTTTTCTTTTTTCGTCATATAAACGCAGTTCAATAGTTTTTTCACCGCTTTTTATCATTTTCATGGGATTTGGGTTTAAATTCATAATATGTTCCATTTTATTCTCCTTTTTATTTGTTATTACAATAATTATATACTGAAATATTCTAAAATCAATATTTAAATTAAATTTATAACCATATTCATAAAATAAAACAGCAGCTACATTACATAACTGCTGTTTTTATTACTATTTAAATTACAGTATTAACTTTTATGTATCTTAATTACATATAAAGCGGATGTTTTTCACACAAAGCCGCTACTCTCTTGTCAATTTCTTCCTTAGCTGTGTCAAATTCAGTAGCTGTCTTGTAAAGCAGACGAGCAACTTCTCTCATGTCTTCTTCGTCAAATCCACGAGTTGTAACAGCAGCAGCACCAACACGAACACCGCTTGTTACAAATGGGCTTTCAGGATCTTCAGGAATTGCGTTCTTATTAACTGTAATATGAACTTCGTCAAGTCGTTTTTCAAATTCTTTACCTGTAAGTCCCAGATTTCTCAGGTCGAGAAGTACGAGGTGATTATCTGTACCGCCGGAAACAAGGTTAAATCCGAGTTTGAGCATTTCATCAGCCATAGCTGCATTATTTTTAATAATTTGCTCTGCATATGCCTTAAATTCAGGTTTCAAAGCTTCGCCAAAGCAAACAGCCTTAGCAGCTATAACGTGCATCAATGGTCCGCCCTGCATTCCGGGGAAAATAGCTTTGTCAATCTTTTTAGCCAAAGCTTCTTTGCAGAGGATAAGACCGCCTCTTGGGCCACGGAGTGTTTTATGAGTTGTTGTTGTTACAACATCTGCATAAGGAACAGGACTCATGTGCTGACCGCCGGCAACAAGACCTGCGATATGAGCCATATCAACAAAGAGATATGCGCCTACTTTATCAGCAATTTCTCTGAAACGTTTAAAATCTATTTCTCTGGGGTAAGCGCTGGCACCTGCCAAAATCATCTTTGGTTTATTTTCTACAGCAAGTCTTTCAACTTCATCGTAGTCAATTCTTCCGTCTTTGCCAACACCATAAGGTACAATATTGTAGTTTTTGCCGGAAATATTAACAGGAGAACCATGTGTAAGGTGTCCGCCTGCATCAAGGCTCATAGCTAAAACTGTGTCGCCTGTTTCACAAAGTGCAAAGTAAACAGCGAGATTTGCCTGTGCACCGGAGTGTGGCTGTACATTGGCGTGTTCAGCACCAAAAAGCTCTTTAGCTCTTTCTCTCGCAATGTTTTCAACGATATCAACATATTGGCATCCGCCATAGTATCTCTTTGCGGGATAACCTTCAGCGTATTTATTAGTCAAAACAGAACCCATAGCAGCCATTACAGCGGGAGAAACAATATTCTCACTGGCAATAAGTTCAATATTTTGGCGTTGTCTGCCAAGTTCCAAGTTCATTGCATCAGCAACTTCGTGATCGTATTTATCTACGAAACCAATAGAATCAATCATTTCCTTATACATCTTTATCAAATCCTTTCAAAATTTTAAATAGGATATTCCGTACACCTCAATTATATATACATAACCTCAACTCGTCAAGTCATTTCTAACATAGCAGTATTTTTTTATCTAATATATACAATATTGTGAACAAAAACTGACTATATGCAATAGTTTATTTTCTGTCAAAGTCTGTATTATTATTAAAAGTTTCTCAAAATTGTTAATATCTATCTTTTAAATACATTTTTAATCGCTTTAATTAAATTTCTACTACAATAATTTTACCGTTTTCTCTGCCATAATCCGACATAATTATAATACTGCTTTGTGTACAATAAAGCCCTGCATCAACACATTCTGTTTCTGCTAAGGGTCTGGAAATTTCACCTGTGTCTAAATTAATCTTGGAAAGTCCGTAAATAAAGCTGTATTCCCGTGTTCCAGGTTCTTCTGCAAAAAGCTTGTAAAGATTTTCCCCATCAGTGATACAGTTAAATCCAAAGCCTTTGTTTAGTGGATATTTTTCTCTTGGAATTGTAATAACTTTTCCGCTTTTTCCACGGAATTTTCCTTTTTATTTGTGAAACTATCTGAAACTGAGGAATTTGAGTTTTCCACATTCTTCTGTGAATTTTGAGGAATATTATATCTTTTTTGACAGCTTCACAGTAATAATAGAGTCAACATTATAACCCCTACTATTTTTTTATGTTTTCCCTCCTATTTAATATCAATAACAATAAGCTGATCTCCGCAAATTAAAATTTTATCATCAGTCATTGAACCATATATAGGGTCTTCTGCCATTTCAAACAATGGTTTTGATAATTCACCTGTTTCCAAATCAACTTTGCGAAGTCTGAAAATATATGGTTTATATTGATCATCTGTTTTTTGTTCTGCCAAAAAGCTGTAAAGATCTTTTCCATTGGTAAATACACTTGTCCCCCAACCTGAAGCCCCTAAATCATCTCTGTCAATTTTATGGGGTATGGTTATAACTTTTCCTGTTTTCAGATCTCTTATTTCTATATTACTGTTCATATCCAGTCCTATTACCTTATCACCTATCATTTTATTGTATTCTATATACTCATTTTGTGGTGCGGGTATTTTTATTTTCGGTTCAATTTTTTCAGCCTTGTCTATATCATAATATCTGTGAGTATGGAGAGAATAGCCAGTTTCACCATCTTCCTCAGCTTCATAACAAAGTATACCGTCTTTTATTTCTATTGCATAAGCTGAATAAGAGTTCTTATATAATTTTGAATTGCAGATTTTAACAAGGTCGCTTCCGTCAAATTTACCCACATAAAGCCCTGTTGCACAGAAAAAAGATATGTAATCCATATCATCATCAACCACATAATGAATATCATTTGGCAGCTCTTGTTCATTTAAAGATTTAACAATTTCTTCAAATTGTTTAGGCACTGCTTTTTCTTTTAGAATTTCACCTGTTTTAGATGATATTTCCATAGCCCTTTTTTTTGTTCTTATTATGACGTTGCCTCTGTCATTTATATACCAGTCATTACCTATATATTCATTTTTATCAGGCTTAATTGTAATTATTTCAGGCTTTTTATCCAAATCTGTTGTATCATAAATAAATAGCTCATTTATGCCTATATTTGTGCCATATAATATATATAAATTTTTTCCGTAAATTTGATTGTAATAATTAAATGATTTATAATAAGGCATATTGGTTTCATCATAAATTTTATATGGCAGTTCAGATTTTATTTGCATATTTTTTTCTTCAAATCCGTCCATCATTTCTGATTTATTTTCTATAGATAATAGTCTGTATCCGTTTTCTTCATTCTGTTCAAATGTATATATCTCTGTTATGATTTTTCCCAAATATTCATTGGGGGCAAATTCTAAATAAACTTTTACTTTTGTGGGAGTTACATATTCAACTTTAACTACTTCATTGTATTTTTCTCCGTTAAAATTACTGCCTTTATCTGTTTCGGATATTTTATCATAATATTCCTTCATTGTGTCAGCATTCATATAATATCCGATTTTTCCCTCATCATTTTTGCAGTATTCGGTGTAAATTTCCGATATATCCTTTCCAACTGCCAAAGGGGCATATTTTTTTGCATCTTCTTCTGTAATATAAAGCTCTCCCTTTATATTTTCAGCTTTACCTTCTCTGAATGCATATAAAAGAATAGTTTGCAGTTCTGTTTGCTGATTATTCCCCTCACTAAATACAGGATAAGGATTTACATTAATAAAATCCATAGGAAAAATATAATTTTTCCACCACCATGCTTCATCATGTTTGGGCAATGGAGTAATATTTGTATTTTGTACACTTTGTTGGGAAATATCCGAATTTGAGTTTTCCACATTCCCCTGTGAATTTTGAGGAATATTATCTCTTTTTTGACAGCTGCACAGTAATAATGCAGTCAGCAGTATAATTCCTATTATTTTTTTCATACACAATTACCTCCGTTCTTTACTTAAACATAGCATATTTTATTTTAATGTCAATGATTTACTGTGAGTTTAAGGTTAAAAATTAAAAAACTTATCTTTTTTATGCCACTATTCTAAATAAAAAATAATTTTGGTAATAAACTCCTTTTCATTTCCCGTAGTTATATAATCATTTATACAAAACTCATAGGAATCTGAAATAATATTAAATCTATTTTTTCGGCAATACTCCAAAATTCTGTCATATGCCTCGCCTATGGTACTGTAATCTCCGAAATGATATGCACAAACGGTTTTTCCCTTAGGCAAGGTATAAACATTTTTACTTTTGTTTGTTTTTTCTGTAGAAACAAAGGCTTTGGTTGCTAAAGTACAGTCCCCTGAAACAATATGTTTAAGAGGCACTGATACACCGATTTGAAAATAAGCGGGCAATTCCTTGGCAAAAACCTCTGCCAGACATTTTTTGGTAGCTATACTGACTTTTGCAGGTGTATAGGGACTTTCTACCGGATACATAAGTATATATTGTTCATCTGTTTCTCCAATTTCCACAGATTCCTTTTTGCTGAAATCTATAGCTTTAAGCTGGCTGACTTTATGAGTCAGCTTGTTTTTTATATGGGTTAATTCATTCACTTGCTTTTCAATTACCCCTATTTGATTTGTCATTACAGAAATGCTGTTTTCAATATTGTAATTTTTCATATGTTCCTGAATTTCTTTCAGTGAGAAACCGATTTTTTTCATAAATAGTATTGTATCAAGATAATCAATCTGCTTTGCACTATAATAGCGATAGCCATTTTGAGGATCCACATATTCCGGACAAAAAAGACCGATTTTGTCATAAAAAATCAGTGTTTGCTTGGAAATATTCTGATATTTTGACAATTCCCCTATGGAAAACATATTCTCCATTTGTAAAAAATCACTCCTTGACTATATAGTTACTATATCCTTTATTATAGGCCTTGCCACAGTCAAACACAAGGAAAAAAGGAGGTTATTTTATGAATATTTTTTCCAAACCAATGACTTACAAAGAATACACAAAATATTTGATGCCTTCGGTGCTTACCATGATATTTTTATCATTCTATACCACTATTGATGGTTTTTTTGTATCACGATATGCAGGCTCTGATGCTTTGGCGGGAATTAACATAGTTATACCTGTTACCTGTGTAATTTTCGGTGCAGCGGTAATGATTTCCACAGGTGCTTCTGCCTATATCGGAGAATATATGGGTAAACAGGAATATGACAAAGCTGACAACACTTTTAGTATGGCAGCGGTATCCCTGGCGGTGTTTTCCATATTATTTACAATTTTGGGTATAGCTTTTCTACAGCCTATTTTAACATTTTTAGGTGCCAGCGAAAAACTTATGCCCCATGTGCTGCCATATGCTTTCATAGTATTTTTAGGCACATTGCCTATGGCATTTAAGCTGTTTTTTGAATATCTTGTCCGCAGCGACGGCAATCCCAAAACAGGTCTTGCCATGTCTTTTACCGGACTTATTTTAAACATTATTACCGACTATATTTTTGTGGGAATATTTAAAATGGGCACTTTGGGTGCAGCTTTGGGTACGGTTATTTCAATTTCCGTCAGTGCTTTTATGGGGCTTTACCATTTCAGAAAATATTCTAATTTAAAATTTGTTTTGCCAAAATTTGATTTTATTTTGCTTTTTAAATCCTGTATAAACGGCAGCAGTGAAATGCTTACCGAACTTTCCACAGGTATTACAACACTGTTATTTAACCTTATTATCATAAGAGAATATGGTGAAGATGGTGTTGCGGCTGTTACTATTATTATGTATATTTACTATTTCTTCATATCATTTTATATGGGAATTACTGTGGCTACTGCCCCTGTTATAAGTTATAATTTTGGTGCAAAAAATAATAATAAAATCAAAGAAACTCTCAAATACAGTTTTTTTACCATAGCTGTTACTGCTGTTATAATAGTATGTATTTCATTTTTCGGCGGAAAAGCTATTATCGGACTTTTTGTTGACAGCGGTTATGTTTTTGATTTAACTTGGACTGCTCTTAAATTGTTTATTCCTGTTTTTGTTTTTATTGGTATAAATGTATTTTTATCAGGCTATTTTACCGCATTGGGGGACGGAATAACTTCAGCGATAATTTCATCTCTCCGTTCATTTATATTAGTAATAGTATTTTTGATGATTTTACCTCCTATGATAGGAGTTTCGGGAATTTGGCTCACTATGCCTATGGCAGAAGCTTTTACTGTTTTATATGCTCTTCCGGTTTATTTTAAAAAGAAAAAGAGCCTGTATAATCAGCTTTCTAACTAAATTCCTTGTAAAATTTAATTATTTTTATTTTATTTCAGTAGATTTATTGTTTAATTTGTGGTAACATAAGGATAAAGCAACGGATATGTAAATCCGAAGGACAATCATAAAATTGTGGTATTTTTATTCAAGGAGGCTTTAGTATGAAAAACAACAATATTTTTATCTCTGTTTTGGTTACCATAATAATTATACTGGTAATATGTATTGTCGCTCTTATATTTGTAAATATGGGAAAAAACAAGCAAACCATAGCCAGCTCCTCTCAGGTTTCCCAGGAAAGTTCCGAGAGCAGCGAACCGGAACCCTCATCTTCGGAACCGGAGGAAAGCAGCAGTGAAACTCCGTCTAAATCACCTGAAAAAATTGATATAACCGACAGCGGAATTTATGATGAAGATGAAAACTGCCTTGATGTTTTAGTTAAAACAGGTGATGTTACTTTTGCCAACAAGAATGTTGACGGAAACATAACCATAGACGCCAAAGGTGAAACTGCCGAAATTAACCTTGAATACCTCAACGTCAGTGGTGATATTATTGTTAATAATTTTGAAGGAAACCTCAACCTGAATGATGTATCCATAACAGGAAATATAATAGTAAACAGTTTCGGCGGCAAAGAGCTTTCACTTAACAATACTTTGGCAAACGAATTGCGTCTTATTTCCGTTTCCCATGAATATTTTCCGATTATTTCTGTTTCTGACAGAACTCAGCTTAACAAAGCCCTTATTTATCGTGGGGCAATTCTCCGTCAAAAAGATTTAGCCCCAAGCACTACAGGATTTACTCACATTGGTATAGGAGGATATAAGCCAAGACTTTGGCATGACATCACCCTGGAAAATGTAACTAACTGCTATTTAACAGTAAATTATCCATCAAATATCTGTCTGAGTGGAAATACAAATATTCATGAAGCTTACGCATATAAACAAAGTCATTTTTACGGTAATGGTTCCGTACAATATCTTTTTATAAAAGGAAACAATGTTTCCTATGATAAGATAACAGGATTTGTTTCAAACCCCGAAAAATTCTCAGTTCAAAAGGGTGGAGAAATGGTAAACAGACAAACTTTGGGTATTGCTCAGGCTAAGCCTGATAAACCGGAAAATTCATCAAAACCCCAGCAAAAACCCGATGATATTATAGACAAACCAGACCTTCCAAAAGAATGATAAAAAAATAAACGGTGTTATTTATTAACACCGTTATTTTTTATTGATATTTAGCTTTTATGCCAAAACAGATAAATGTCTTTGCTTTAGACCATTATTAAACATAAGGTATTGTTGTGGTTGCTCTTTATTATCTGCATTATCTGCAATTTCCTTTTGTTTATCATCTGTTTTAGATTCCTGTGAATTATTTTGAATTTCATTTGGTTTTTCAGTTTTATCATTTATATCTGAAATTTTCTCGCCGATTTCATAAGTAAGCTGTGTCAAACGATTTTCCATCTCAGTAAGTTTGTTTTCCTTCTGTCTTATAACCTGTGTGGAATCATCTCCCTTTATACGGGATTTGTCCAAAGCAATTTCAGACTCCATAACACCTATATCGCCTTCCAGTTTTTTCTTTACAGAATCCAAATTTTTAGTAGCTTTAAATTCTGTAGTTAGCTCTGTCAGCTTCCCTATTTCAGCCTTTTCCATTTCTTCTTTTGTTTTGTTTAAATTATTGTTTTTATTTTCTTTTATGTGGGTATTCTGAGTTTTTTCTGCATTTTCTTTGAGCTGTTGAGAATTTATGGCTGATATTTCTTTATCCAGATTTTTAATTTGCTCATCGAAAGCTTCCATTTGAGATTTTATCATATCCATTGGTTTACCTTCTTTTATTGCATCAGCCATAAATTTATTCTTTTTTTCAGTTATCTTCATTTTTTGTTTATTAAGATTTTCAATTAAACTTGCGGCTCTGCCTTGAGGAGATATGGTAATTCTGTCTGTTTTGGATATATTAT
>JAHHUA010000079.1 GCA_020024235.1 Oscillospiraceae bacterium | reverse complement strand
GGTATCATATTTTTTAAAAGAAATATTTTTTGAAGGCACAATAGATGCTATTGCCGCTTTGTACACCAAGCAAGGTTTTTCTTCGCTTTCCATCAGAATTGTGTAATCGTCAAAACTTATTACAGTCCCCCTAAACTGAAAACCGGTTGTCAGATTTATGGTAACTATTACAGATTCCATTGTCAGTACAGTAAGGAATTTGTTTTGCAAACTATCGGATTTATCCATAAAAATATTCCTCCTTATTGATTTTTAAATTTTACATAATCAGTATATCACAATATTTTGCTTTTTGCCAGTATATCGACTGCTTCTTGCAAAATTTTATTGTAATCATCATAATTATCCAAATTAATCCAATTAATTCTGTTGTCCCGTCTAAACCAGGTAAGCTGCCTTTTAGCATATCTTCTTGATTCCATTCTTATTTTGTCAAGACAGCTTTCCAAATCCTCAGTGCCATCAAAATAATTTTTTAATTCTTTATAGCCTATTGCCTGTTTGGCAGTTCCGCAATAAATAGATGAAAAAAGATTTTCTGCTTCCTGCAAAAGCCCGTTTTCCACCATTACAGAAACTCTCTTATTTATTCTGTCATAAAGTTTTTGTCTGTCGGCATAAGTTAAACCTATCATGCACACATTATAATCCGAAGGTTTGATGTGGGAGTTTTTCTTATGCCATGACATGGTTTTGCCGGTAAGTTCATAAACCTCCAAAGCCCTGACCACACGGCTCACATTATTAGGGTGCATTTCTCGGCATATTTCAGGATCTATTTCTTCCAGCATTATGAACAAGTGTTCGTTTCCTTTTTCTTTTGCGATTTTATGAAATTTATCTCTTAATTCCTTGCTTTCTCCCACATTGGAAAACTCCACATTATCAATAAGAGAATTTATGTAGAGTCCTGTTCCCCCTGCTACTATTGGCAGTTTTCCCCTTGAGTGAATATCCGAAATTATATCTTTTGCTCTAACCAAATATTCAGCCACGCTAAATTTTTCGTCAGGCTCAAGGAAATCCAGCATATAATGAGGTATACCCTGCATTTCTTCCTCAGTGGGCTTGGCTGTACCTATATCCATATACTTATAAATCTGCATTGAATCTGCCGAAACTACTTCTCCGTTAAATCGTTTTGCCATTTCCACTGCAAGCTTTGTTTTGCCTGATGCTGTGGGACCCGCTATAACCAAAAGAGGAATTTTTGAATTACACAATTCTGCCGAACATCCTTTCTATTTTATTTTTTGTAACTTCAACTATAACTGGACGGCCGTGAGGACAATATGATACATCTATATCATTTATCACAATATCAACCAGCTTTTCCATGTCACTTTGTCCTGTTAAGTCATTTGCCTTTACAGCACTTCTACACGCCATAGAATGGTATAAATCCTCGATTAATTCAGGAGTTGCATCATCGGACAGGCTCATTTTTTCGCACATTTCCAAAAAGCATTCTTTTGCATTTTGTGAATCCAAAACTGCGGGTATCATAGTCAAAACTAGCGTATGTTCGTTAACTATATCTGCTTTGTAACCCATTTTGTCAAAAATATCTGCCTTTTCCTTGGCTATTGTACAATAGTTGACACTTGCAGTTACTTCTATAGGTGTAAATAAATATTGTCCTGATATAGTTTCACTTTTTGAAAGAAAGTTATAAATATATCTTTCATGGGCGGCGTGTTTATCTATCATAAAAAGTGAATTGCCCTTTTCAACTAAAATATAAGTTTTAAAAAGTTCTCCTATTATTCTGTATTCAATAATTTCCGGCATTTGAATTTTTGGTTCTGCTTCTTTTTTATCAAAAATTTGTGAATTTGAAAAATCATTTTTTTTAACATTGTTCAAAAGTTTTTGTATAGCTTCACTTTTTACCTGTGGTTTTTCTTCTTTTTTCACAGGCTGAGGAATGTTGTAATCAAACTTTTGAGGGCTGTTTTCAAAAACATAGGATTTAACTGTTTCAGTTTCCTTTTCGGTTTTTTCCTGTATTGGCAAATCCAACACTTTCACCTGTCTGTCGCTGTAGTCAAAATCTTTAAGCGAAAACTCATTTATTGCATACTTAGGCTGAGGTTTTGCTGCTCTGATAGGGTTATTTTCATTATCTTTTCTAAGAGCCATTCTGCAAGCGGCAAAAACCAAATCATAAATCTGTCTTTCGTCGGAAAATCTCACTTCTGTTTTAGCGGGATGTACATTTACATCCACTGTGTCAGCCGGAATCTGCAAATTCAGCACACAACCGGGGAATTTTCCCACCATCATACTGCCTTTATAAGCATCTTCCAACGCTGCCTGACAGGTTTTGCTTTTTACAAATCTGGAATTTATATAGAAATTTTCCGCTGCTCTGGTAGCTTTTGAAGATGCAGGCTTAGTGATAAATCCATAAACTGACAAATTATTTTGGCAGTAATCGGTTTCAATCAAATTATCGGCAAATTCACTGCCCATAATGCTGTGTATCGACGATTTTAAATCACTGTTTCCCGGAGTATTCATTACCACAATACCATCTTTTACAGCTTTAAATGATACATTGCTGTTTACCATAGCCAGCTTTTCAAGAACACTTATGACATTACTGCCTTCATAGCTGTCTTTTTTCAGAAATTTCAGTCGGGCAGGTGTGTTAAAAAACACATTTCGGATTATAAGAGTTGTTCCCACAGAACAGCCTATATCGTAAATTTCGCCCTTATCAGAGCCTTTTATAACATATTTAGAGCCTACTTCCTCATCTTTAGTGCGAGTTACAAGCTCCACCTCACACATAGCAGCTACAGATGCCAGTGCCTCTCCCCTAAATCCAAATGTAAGTATCTTTTCCAAATCCTGAGGAGTTTTTATTTTACTTGTAGCATTCCTCAAAAAAGCTTTTGGTATATCCTCTCTGGATATGCCACAGCCGTTGTCGGACACTCTTATATATTTAATTCCGCCGCCCCGTATTTCTATGGTAATTTTATCGGCTCCTGCGTCCAAAGCATTTTCCACTAATTCTTTGACAATGGAAGCCGGTCTTTCTACCACTTCACCTGCAGCAATAAGTTCTGCTACATTTTTGTCAAGTACATTGATTACTCCCAAAATAAAGCCCTCCGATTAATCCACCATTTTCTTTAATTCAAATATAAGATTTAATGCGTCCATAGGTGTAAGCTGATTTGGATCAATTTCTCTAAGACGCTTTACTGCATCATCTTCAATAATTTCTTTAAATGAAATTTGCTCTGAATTATCAAAATCATTGTCATTTGACACATCAATCTCAGTATACAAATTCACTTTTTCCAGTTGTTCTAAAATCTCAAAAGCTCGTTTTACAATCCAGTTAGGTATCCCTGCCAGCTTTGAAACTTCAATTCCATAGCTGTCATCACTGCCTCCGGGTACAATTTTTCTGAGAAATATAATATCGCTTCCCTTTTTCTTTACTGCGATATTATAATTTTTCACATTGTCAAGCTGTTCTTCAAGCTGTGTAAGCTCATGATAGTGTGTGGCAAAAAGGGTTTTTGCACCAAGTCTTTTCTTTCCGGATATATATTCAATTACTGCTCTGGCAATGCTCATACCGTCAAAAGTAGAAGTTCCTCTGCCTATTTCATCCAATATAAGCAGGCTTTTAGGAGTGGCATTTTTAAGAATATATGCCACTTCATTCATTTCATACATAAAAGTGGACTGTCCTGTTGTAAGGTCATCTGCTGCTCCCACTCTGGTAAATATTCCGTCCACAACCCCGATTTTAGCCTGAGATGCAGGCACAAAACAGCCTATCTGAGCCATGAGTACAATTACAGCTGTTTGGCGCATATAAGTGGATTTTCCTGCCATATTTGGGCCTGTAATTATAGCTATTTGATTTTGCTGTCTGTCCAAATATAAATCATTGGCTACAAAAGGTACATCACTGAGTGCTTCTACAACGGGATGACGGCCATCTTTAATAACTATAGTGTCAGATATATCCACTATAGGCTTACTATAGTGCATAAGCTCAGACACTTTAGAAAAAGATTGTATGACATCCAGCCTTGCCAATGCTGATGCGGTTTTTTGAGTTCTTGCAAGATTTCCTGCAATAGCTTTTCTTATCTCATTATAGAGTTGTCCTTCCAATGCGGACACCCTCTCCCCTGCCGTTAAAATCTTCTCTTCCAGTTGTTTAAGCTCTTCTGTTATAAATCGTTCACCGTTTACCAGTGTCTGTTTTCTTATATAATCATCAGGAACCATATCCAAATTACCTTTGGATATTTCTATATAGTACCCAAAAATTTTATTATATCTTATTTTCAGATTTTTTATTCCTGTTCGTTCTTTTTCTCTTGCTTCAATATCATCCAAATATTCTTTACTGTTATTGAGCAAAGACCTTATCTCATCCAGTTCTTCATTATATCCTTCTTTTATAACATTTCCGTCTTTTAAAAGAGCCGGAGGTTCATCACTTATAGAAAGTGAAATTAAAGCAGCTATATCATCAAGTTCATCAATATCTTCATAAATTCCTTGCAAATACTTTGAATTTACATTTTTGAGTTTCTCTTTTATAAAAGGAATTTTCTTAGCGGTATATTCCAGTGATTTTAATTCTCTGGGGCTGGTATTGTTATATACCACTCTTGTCATAAGTCTTTCTATATCGCATATCCCGCTAAGACTTTCACGCAATTCTTCCCCAAGCATACTGTTGGTGTAAAGCTCATCAACGGCATTTAATCTCTTATTTATTAAAATCGGGTTTACCAAAGGCTTTTCGACCCAATTCCTGAGAAGCCTTTTTCCCATAGATGTTTTGGTTTTATCCAGTACCCAAAGCAGAGAGCCTTTTTTCTCCTTACTTATCATAGTTTCGGTAAGCTCCAAATTTCTTGCAGTGTTTAAGTCTAAATTCATATATTCTTTGTCGCTGAAAACATTAATATCCATTATTCTTTCCAAACTGCTTTCCTGTGTTTCTTCCACATATTTAAGCAGTGCATACAGCGCCGGCAAAATATAAGGTTTATCATCAAGTCCGATTTTAATTAATCCATCTACTTCAAATTGGCTGCATATCGTACTTTCAATATTTGAACTTTTATATATTTCATCATCTTCACATTCAATGCAGCATTTTAATTTTTCCTTTATGTAAATTCCTATTTCTTTACATTCGTAAAATTTGCTGTTGAATATCAATTCTTTAGGCATAAATCTTGACAGTTCATTTTTTATTTTAGTGCCTGTTTTATCGGAAAATTGTGTGGCTTGAAGTTCACCTGTGGAAATATCTCCAAAGCAAACCCCATAGTTTTCACCATCATAATATAATGATGCTATATAGTTGTTTTTTCCATCGTCTAACATTTCGGATTCAATCAATGTACCCGGTGTTATAACTCGTATTACTTCTCTTTTTACAATTCCTTTAGCGGTTTTTGGGTCTTCTACCTGCTCACAAATAGCTACTTTATAACCGTTTTTAATAAGTCTTGCTATGTATGCGTCACAACTGTGGTGAGGAATTCCACACATGGGAGCTCTTTCTTCCATGCCGCAGTCCTTCCCTGTCAATGTCAAATCCAATTCTTTAGATACAGTTATGGCATCTTCAAAGAACATTTCATAAAAGTCGCCTAAACGGAAAAATATAATATGGTCTTTGTGTTTATTTTTTACATCCATGTACTGCTGCATCATAGGTGATAATTTCTGCATAGATGATTCCTCCCCCTTTAAAATAAAATCAACCGTTCCTGCAGAATTTTTTACCGCAGGAACAGTAGGATTTTTTATAAATTGCAGCTTAAAATATTAATGACATCCGCTGCAACCGCTGCAACTGCCTGTGCAGCCGACTTGTTCTTCTATTTCATCAGGATTTTCTCCGTTTACGGAACCTATAATAATTTGGTTTACAAATGACAGAACTTTATCAAGTTTTGTCTTAGCTTCATTGTAAACGAGCATATCAGGTCTGTTGATAATATCATTATAAAGTGTCTTGAATTTTTCGTCCAGCTCCTTGATTTTATCTGAATCTTTTTCTGATTTAGACATTTGAGCATTGAGTTCTGTTTTTACATTGTTAAACTCAGCAATCATCTTTTGAAGTTCCAAATCCTCATCATTTGTCTTTTCAGCCTGACGAAAATCTATATATCTTTGATCCTGCTGAATTGCTTTCCCCAGTTCTCTTGCAAGTGTAATAGCGTCCATAATAATCTCCTTTATATTTTTATTTTATTAACTGCTTTTGGCAGGTTAATTCTTTATAAGTTCGCCAAAAGTGGCAAACGGTGTTGCTTTTGTAATTTTCACATTTACAAACTTCCCTATAAGTTCAGGGGATCCTTTAAAATCCACTATGGTGTTTTGCATGGTTCTGCCTGTAAGACAGGCCTCTTCGCTTTTTCCATAGCCATCTGCAAGGATTTTTTCTGTGCGTCCTATCAGTTTTTTGTTTAATTTATATCCTATTTCAGATTGAACTTCTAAAAGCTGGTTCATCCACTTTGATTTTTCCGATGAAGGTATAATATCTTCCATCTCTGCCGCTTTGGTACCGGGACGTTTAGAGAATATAAATGTAAACAACTGGCTGAATTCCACCTGTTTAATCAAATCCACTGTTTCAAGAAAATCCTCATATCTTTCGGTGGGAAATCCAACTATAATATCACTGGTAAATGCTATTTCGGGAATTTTTTCTTTAGCGAAATTCACAAGTTCCAAGTATTTTTCCCGAGTATATCCCCTGTTCATAGCTTTCAGCACCAAATTACTTCCGCTTTGTATGGGAAGATGAATGTGTTTGCTGACTTTTTCACATTCTGCTATGGTTTTTATAAGTTCAAAAGTACAGTCTTTTGGATGAGATGTCATAAATCTTATAATAAAATCGCCTTTAACCTCATTTGCTTTTCGTAAAAGTTCAGCAAAACTGACAGGCTGAGCTAAATTCTTACCATAGGAATTTACATTTTGTCCTAGCAGAGTTATTTCCTTTACTCCGCTGTTCACTGCTTCCTTAATTTCCGCTATTATATCATCAGGCATACGGCTTTTTTCTCTTCCTCTGACATAAGGTACTATACAATAACTGCAAAAATTATTGCAGCCATTCATAATAGGTATATTTGCTTTAAATTCACAATCCCTTTTTATATCTACATATTCAGGTATTGTTCCGTCATCTCCATCTGTTCTGAATATTTTTTTGCCGTTTGATAAAATATTTTTTATCATTTCAGGAAGTAAATGGGTTAAATGAGTTCCAAAACAAAGTGATACAAAGGGATAACTTTTCTTAATTTTCTCTATAATTCTATCCTGTTGAACCATACAGCCGCAAAGTGCAATAATCATATCAGGATGTTCTTTTTTTCGATGTTTAAGTTCACCAATATTGCCAAAAATTTTAAGTTCTGCCCCTTCTCTTATGGCACAGGTATTAAAAAGTACAAAATCAGCATCAGTAATTTTATCGGTAAAATCATAACCCATGGCTTTGAGCATACCTTTTATTCTTTCACTGTCGCTGACATTTTGTTGACAGCCAAAGGTGTGAACATATGCTTTTGGATTTTTATATTTTTCCAAAACAATTTTTTGGCTTTCAGCTATATTTTTATCATATATATTATAGTTCATTTTATCCTCTTAAATCATTTTATATAATTCTACATTTAAGTATTATAGCATAAATATTCTAAAAATTAAAGAGAAAAATACAATTTTATTTTTAATTTTAAGTAAAAATCGCATAATATAAAGTAATTTGTATTTGCATTTATTTTAATGAATATTTATACATTTATTAAATTTCAA
>JAHHUA010000078.1 GCA_020024235.1 Oscillospiraceae bacterium | reverse complement strand
CTGTTTCCACTGTGCATATTTCTTATGATGCCACATCTAGCAATATTTTTACAATGTTATCAGATAGAAAGGTTATTTCATCAACATATAAAATTTTATTGTGAACTTTAGCTAATATACTAAACTCCAATTTTTTTTGCAGGTTCAAAGTTAAATGGAAGCTAAGAGTATGTTCTCTATTGCATTAAGAGAAAGTTCTGCTATTTTTTTCGCAAATATCTGAAAGTCCTCTTACTAAAGCAGATATTTCCGTGTACTTTTTTCCACTTATAAGTACTCGACATATTTTGGAATTAATCATATTCCCTATATAAGCATTTTTAATTTTTTCCTGTACTAAAACTGCCGTAAAATGAAAAATCAGCCTTTTTATTTATTTTGTTCCTCTTTTTCTAAAATTTACGGGAAATTACGCTGTAAATTAAATATACTGCGAAAGCTAAATAAATTATTAACTTTCGCAGTATATTCAGTTTTAAATTTTATTTGATTAAAAATTACTTATCAGCAACTTTAACAAAGAATTGAAGTTCTCTGCCTTCATATTTTTCAGGATAGAAAATAGCAGCCATATCTTCAGCCATTATATCAGATCGGTCAATACCCATCCAGAAAGAATCAGTGTACTGCCATAAGTTACCTTTTTTTACAGCTTCACAGTCTGCAAGTTGAGGGATTTTTTCAAGGAGAGCTTCCATATTAGGCATCCATTTAGGTGTGGAAGTATATACAATTATGTCTGCTTCATTAGCTTTAACGATGAAGTCTTCCAAAGAAAGGCTCAAACCATCATCTGGAACACCTTCAAATACAGATTCGCCTCCTGCATCTTTAATCATATTACCAAGCCAGCTGTCAGAATTGGAAACATTAATCATACCATTGTATTCACTTGCAAAAACAACTTTTGGTTTTTTAAGCCCTTCTATTGTTTTTTTCATATTGTCAATATTTGTGTTTACATTGTTCATAAGGTTATTTGCGGCTTCATCTTCGTTAAAGAATGTAAGAATGAATTTAGCCCATTCCATACGAGCAAGGTAATCTTTTTCCATATATTCATTGTCTACAGCATAGTTAATACCAAGTTCTTTAAGTTTTTCAATTATGTCTGTTTGAGGATATGAACCTGTGTAAACAAATACAATATCAGGGTTAATGCTTGCAAGAAGTTCATAGTCAGGTTCACCCATATCACCGCCTACATTCTTAATGCTGCCATCGGTAACACCTTGTTTAATTTGAGGAATGGCATCCCATTGTTCAGCACCACCGTTTACACCTGCAACATGTTTAAAAATTTCATCTTTGTTGAGTGGACGAAGTGAGCAAACTTGTGTAGAAGAAAGGAATACTGCTCTTTCTACAGGTGTTTTTATAACGATGCTGTCGGCATATTCAGATGGTACTTCTATTTCCTTTGGCACAAGAATAAGTTCTCTGTTTTCGCCGTCTTTAACCTTTTTGATACCGTTTTCCATTGTTTCGATTGAAAAAGCATTTGTGTACTCAATCTTGGTTTCGGTAACAGAAGCAGAAGATGTTTCACTTGATTGTGAGGAAGAAATTTGAGAAGCTTCTCCGTTTGCATCAGGTGTTTTTTGGTCGTTTCCGCATCCCACTAATGAGCCTGTAATCATAGCAGCACTCAAAAGCAATGCTAAAAGTTTTGTTTTGTTCATTTTAATTACTCCTTTTTGTTATATATTATAAATAGGATAAAATCCTAAATATAACTGATTTAATATTTTTTCAAAAGCAAATCTGTTATAAAGTTTTGGTAATTTTCAATCATAACAGAGATAACTTAATTCTTATTTTGAAAAATTTTATCTACAATCAAGAATTTTTTTCGTCTTTTATAGTTTTAAGCAGTAAATGGTCTGCTTTTAAAACTTACCTTCCCTTTTTAAGTTTTTCCATTAATTCCGACATACTATGGCAAACAGTAATTTTGCTTTGGCACTCACCGAAATATTTTTTTAAATCATTTTCCTTTCTCAGTGAAAAAACTTTTTTGTTTTTGGAAACAGCATATTTAATAAGTTGGCAGTTGGCAATATTCTGTTTCCCAATCGGAAAACCGCTGTCCAATACAAAGTCAGAGCTGTCAATTTCCATTTTTGCATTATTTATCGTTTCTTCTTTTATATCTTCAAAGGGTTTTTCCGAAATTACCCCTTTACATATTGCAATAGCAACCTGATAATCAATGTCATTTTCGCTTAAAATCCCCGAAATTATATCATAACCTTCTCGTGATATGGCACGGTATGGATTTATTCCTGTACCATTTCCTGCTGAAATAAATATTTTTTCACCGTTTTTAAAATTTTCTATTTCCACACTGCCTAAAAGTTCATTGTATACAGCACCTTTTATGTCATAAAGTTTACTTATGGTTCCTTTTCTAATTATATCTTCAGGCATTCCCTGATCGATGATTTTTCCGTCTTTGACCAAAAGCAAGGTTTGACAGCCTTTTATGGCAAGGTCTATATCATGAAGCGAAAGTATAACTGTTATATTTCTCTCTTTTACTAAATTTCTCAAAATGCGTACAACTTCCACTTTATGTCTTATATCCAGGTGGCTGGTGGGTTCGTCTAAAATTATAAGTTTGGGTTGCTGTGCCAAGGCTCTGGCAATCATGACTTTTTGCTTTTCACCGTCGCTAAGCTGACCAAAAAATCTGTCAGCCAAATATCCCACTCCTACTGTGTCAATAGCATCATTTATTATCTCTTTGTCTTTGTCGGTGATTTTACCGAAAAAGTTGGTATAAGGAGTTCTTCCCATAGAGATAATTTCTTTTACGGTTACAAGCCTTGGAGAAACCGAGTCTGTTAAAACCACGGAAAGTTTTTTTGCAATTTCTGCACTTTTAATCTCTGCAAGATTTGCACCTTCTATTTCCACAATACCTTCTACAGGACTTAAAAGTCCGGAAAGAGTGCGTAAAATTGTGGACTTTCCCACTCCGTTAGGCCCTAAAAGACAGATTATTTTGCCTTTTAAACCTTCTATATCTATATTATTTACAACTTTTTGTGAGCCGTAGCCCACAGTTAAATTTTTAGTGGTAATAGTGTTTTCCATAATTTCATCTCTTTTCGGATGTTATTCTTGATTTTTTCTCACTAAAAGAAATACCAGCAAAGGTGCTCCAATAATAGAAGTCATAGCACCCAAAGGCAATTCCATAGGTGATAAAATCACACGGGCACCCATATCACATACAGCTGCCATTATACCTCCAAAACAGCAGGAAGCAGGTATTATAATCCAGTTATTTGATGTTTTATAAGTTATTCGCACAATATGAGGAACGGCAAGACCAATAAACGAAACAGGGCCTGCAAATGCAGTAACTACAGCAGTCAGAACGCTGGAAATAAAAACTAAAAGCATTCTAAAGGGTGGAATGGAAATTCCCATAGACTGAGCATATCTTTCACCTAAAAGAAATGTATTTAAAGGTTTGGAAAGCAAAAATGCAAATAAAATAAAAGGCAGGCTTATGGCATAAAGAAGTTTTACATCATCCCAGGTAAATCCTGCAAAACTTCCCATATTCCACAGTGTGAAATTTACAATTCGTTCTTTATCAGCCAAAGATGTGAGAATACTTGTGGCAGCACTGCATACATAACCAAACATCATGCCTATAATAAGCAGTGTATTTATACTTTTAACTTTTTTAGCTGCAAAAATTACAACTGACATTACAATGATAGCACCGCAGAAAGAACCTATAAACATTCCGATAGGACCTATATATCCAAAACCGAACTTAAATCCCGCCAGCATAACAATACCAACAAAAAGGCTGGACCCCGATGAAACCCCCAAAATATACGGCTCTACAATGGGATTATTGAAAAAAATCTGTAAAAGAACTCCTGCTGTAGCAAGACAGGCACCACCTGCTATTGTAGCCAAAGTTCTCGGAAGACGGATGGTTTTGATAATTTTTGCCATCATAGGGTCTATGGTTTCAGGGGAAATAAATGATTCCACAACTTGATTTAACGGTACTTTTACCGAGCCTACGGAAATACTTATCAAAAAAACAGCTATAAGAGAAATTATCGCAGCTATAAAAAGTGTGGTGGTTCTCCCTATTCTGATTTTCTGCTGATTTTTCTTTTGAGTTAAAATGTTATGATTCATTTATTCATCCTCACAATGATTTAATCTAAAATTCTATTCCCTTTCTGGCTTTTATCCCATTGTCAAAAGGGTGTTTAATTTTTTTTATTTCGGAAACATAATCCGCCAATTCCGTCAATTCAGGTTTAGGATTTCTTCCTGTCAATATAATTTCTTTGTTTTCTTTGTTTGATTTTATAAAGTATATTACTTTTTCCAAATCAACCATACTGTGATTGACGGCGGAATTGAGTTCATCGAAAATAACCATATCATAATCCTTTGCCATAGCTGCTACTTTATCAAAATGTTCGGTAAATGCTGTTTTAGCCAGGATTTTTTGTTCTTCTGTCATTCTGGCAACTCTTCCGAAAGAGCCTTCCATAATAACGCAGGTTATATTATTTATATTTTCCATAGATTTTATTTCCGAGGAAATACCTGTTTTAAAAAACTGTGTAAAAAGTATTTTCATTTCGCTTCCGGCTGCTCTCACGGCAAGTCCGACGGCTGCTGTGGTTTTTCCCTTGCCTTCTCCGCAATATATATGTACAAGTCCCATCTGTTTTTAATCCCCTTTTTGTGTAAAATAAAAGCGTCTGCTTCAATCTCAGAAAAAGCAGACGCGTTAAATTATAGTGTAAAATTATATTTTTGTAAATTTAATTTAGCATGACAATTTATACTACTTTTCCTAATAAGATAATTGTCGAAGTTATATGGCAGGTCTCCCGACTTATGACATATTTGTTTCCTTGAAAAAATACAAAATTCCGCCTTCTCAGTTTTTGAAAAACCAATGGCTGTTGGATTTTGCGGCATATAGCCCTGTCAATTACGGTAGTGAAAGCTGTTTCAGATTTTACTGAATTCCCTTTTAAATTTTATCATATATAAAATACCATAAACTTATTTTTCAATGTTCAGTGCTTTAAAATGCGTCTTAATGTTATCACAAAATAATAGTCAAGTCAATATTAATTGGCAATATTTTTACAATAAATTGTATATTTTATACTATATATTTTATATTTTTTATGTAAGTAAACTGCAAATTGTGCAGTATTATATAAATATGTTGATTTTTCAGCAACAAAATGATATAATATAAAAAACTTGCCTATACTTTAAATTGACGAAAAAGGAGTAAAAATGAAAAACAGAACATATATAGCCATAGATTTAAAATCCTTTTACGCTTCAGTGGAATGTATGGAAAGAGGGCTTGACCCTATGACTACAAATTTAGTAGTGGCTGATGCGTCCAGAACGGAAAAAACCATTTGCCTTGCGGTTTCACCTTCATTAAAATCCTATGGAATTTCTGGCAGACCAAGACTTTTTGAAGTAGTTCAAAAAGTAAATGAAGTAAATTCAGAAAGAAAACGCAAAGCCCCAAATCATGAATTTACAGGTTCCTCATACGATAATACAGCAGTGCTAAACTCCCCCGAATTATCACTTGACTATATTGCTGCTCCTCCAAGAATGGCATATTATATGAAATACAGCACAAAAATATACAATATATATTTAAAATATATTTCTTCTGAGGATATTCATGTTTATTCCATTGACGAGGTTTTTATGGATGTTACAGAATATTTGGACACATACAAACTTTCACCTGAGGCACTGGCAAGGAAAATCATAAAAGATGTGCTGAATACCACAGGAATTACTGCCACTGTGGGAATAGGCACAAACTTATATCTTTGCAAAATTGCTATGGATATAGTGGCTAAACACATTCCTCCGGACAAAAACGGTGCCAGAATTGCTGCACTAGATGAAATAAGCTATCGAAGACAGCTTTGGAATCACCGTCCCTTAACAGATTTTTGGCGTGTGGGAAAAGGTTATGCAAAAAGACTGGAAGAACAAGGGCTTTTTACCATGGGTGATGTAGCTAGATGTTCTCTCGGCAAAGATGATGACTATTATAATGAGGAGTTACTGTATAAAATTTTCGGAATAAATGCGGAACTTTTAATAGATCACGCATGGGGTTTTGAACCCTGTCTTATATCTGATATAAAATCCTATAAGCCAAGTACCAACAGCATTTGTTCAGGGCAGGTTTTGAAAGAACCCTATACTTTCCAAAAAGCAAAAAATGTGGTTTGTGAGATGGCTGATATGCTGGCTTTGGATTTAGTGGACAAGGATTTAGTTACAGATCAAATTGTATTGACTGTGGGGTATGATATCGAAAATCTCACTGATTTCCACAGAAGAGAAAATTATCATGGTGAAATTTCCACAGACCAATATGGGAGAAAAATTCCCAAAAATGCTCATGGTACAGCTAATTTAGGCAGGCATACTTCTTCTTCCAGACTGATGACGGAGGCAGTTTCGGAACTTTTTGAAAAAATAGCAGATAAGAACTTGCTTATACGCAGACTTAATATGAGTGCTAATCATGTTATTTTGGAAAGAGATGTCAAAGAAGATTTTTGCGGCAGACAGCTTAATTTTTTTACTGATTATAAGGCTTTGGAAGAAGAAAAAAGAAAAGAAAATGAGGAACTTAAAAAAGAAAAAGATTTGCAGAAAGCCATGCTTTCCATAAAAAAGAAGTTTGGGATAAACTCCATACTTAAAGGTATTAATTTTGAAGATGGTGCTACTGCAAAAGACAGAAATCAGCAAATTGGTGGTCATAAAGCTTAGCAAAGGAGCAGCAATATATGAATAAAAAATATTCCCAAAAATCCTATGAGGACATAATAAATCTTCCCCACCACAAGTCTAAAACTCACCCACATATGTCAATGAAAGACAGAGCTGCTCAGTTTGCACCATTTGCTGCATTAACAGGATATAACGAGCAGGTAAAAGAAACCGCCAGACTTACAGATAAAAGAATAGATTTAGACGATTGTCAAAAATTGTTGATAAATGAAAAACTTGTTCTGGCTATGGATAAATCAGGTTGTAATCAATCTGTTTCAATCACATATTTTAAACCTGATGAAAAAAAAGAAGGTGGAGCTTATATTTCTGTATCAGGTGTCATAAAAAGAATTTACGAATATGAGAGCTTTTTACTTTTGGATAATGGTTTAAAAATACCCATAAATGAAATATTAAATATTGATTTTATAAATGAAGATGAAGTAAATTTGTAAAGAAAGAGGTCTATTATGAAAAAATTTGTTTTAACTGTAATTTGTCTGTATATAATGCTCATAACAGTAAGCTGTCAAAAAGATAATGGGGAAATCAGTTCTGTAAATGAAGAAGAATCTTCTTCAGGTTTTGTAAATTCCTCTTTAGATAACAATAAACAGAATTACACAGTAAATCAGAAAGAAATTTATGATATTATTAACAATGAAAATACTTCTGTAGAAGTTTACAATATCATAACCATTCCATTGTCAGAGCAGAACAAGTCTGATTTAACAGAGGCTTTAGATATAACAAAGTGGAAAATAAGCGAAAATCAAGCCCCCAGAGATTGTATGGAATATATTTCTTTTACCAATGATAACGGCAATAGAATAACAGTATGTTCAGAAACAGAAATATATGTATGGGATGGAAAAAACTCTGTTATTTACACTGTAACTTCCAATATATCAAAAGCAGTAAAAGAAAAAACAGCAGAAATAATAAATAATAATATTGCAAGCGGAAAATCAGAGTTAATTGACAAAATTTTAGCTTTTAACTCCTTGGTTCAGGGAGATTATAAG
>JAHHUA010000077.1 GCA_020024235.1 Oscillospiraceae bacterium | reverse complement strand
AATTCAAAAATCACTACCAAAATATTTAAGTTTAGAAGAAAGTTTGGAACTTTTAAATACAACTATAGAGGCTGAAAACATAAGGGATTATTGTATTATTACACTGTTTTTAAATTGCGGAATGCGACTTTCCGAGTTGGTGGGCATTAATTTATCAGATATTAAAGAAAATACCCTGCGTATACTGGGTAAAGGCAACAAAGAAAGAATTATTTACATAAACAAATCCTGCATTGATGCCATTGAAAATTATAAAACCTCCGAAAGAAGCAAAATAAAGCCTAAGCCGGGTTATGAAAACGCATTGTTTTTATCAAGAAATGGCACAAGGCTTTCTCCCAGACGAGTGGAGCAAATTGTGGCAGAAAACCTTAAAAGTGCAAATTTGGACGGTCAGGGATATTCTCCTCACAAACTTCGTCATACAGCTGCTACATTATTGTATCAGCAAGGAAATGTAGATATAAGAGTGTTAAAGGAGCTTTTAGGTCATGTAAGTCTGTCAACAACTGAAATATATACCCATGTTTCCAACAAACAACTGGAAAGTGCAGCAGAAAAATCCCCTTTGGCATCAACTAAATTTAATAAGAAAAAGTCCGAAAAAATTAAAGAAAAATATGGTTTGGATAATACAGATGATGATTCAGACATATAAATTTGCGGCAGACTTAACGGCCGTCATAATTATGAAAATAATCGTATAAAATATGTATTTTATGAGATAAGAATTAAGTGAAATTGACTTGGTTCTTATCTCTGTATTTTTTCGTGAGGCAATTCCCCATTTAAAAATATAATTAGACATTTTTAATGATTGTTTACAGCAAAAAATTAAAATTACTGTTGTGAGAATATCTACTATGCCATTTATGCAAAATATAATATAACTGCCTGTTTTAACAGCATCTGTCAAAAGATAAATTTGCTTTACCCCATACCCTACTCCTCTTATAAAAGGTATTAAAAAAATTACAGGATGTCCTATTCCGCAAAATCCAAAGATAAATGCAACAAGTTCATATACAATAATTCCCCAAAGATTGTCCAAGAAAACAGTGAAAAAATCCGTATTATCATATGAGATAATACTGTTAAGACAGGTAATAATTTCATCTGATGAACTGCTGAATAAGCTGCCTAATATCACTCCTAAAGCATACAATACAAAAAATAACAGAGGAAACAATTCCAATACTTTTTTGTAAAATCCTGCAACTTGTGTGTGAGAAAGTTTGCAGTGTTTTATAGTTTCTTTAAATTTTTTCATATAATCAATCCTTTCTTTTAATTAATATTCAACAAAAAAACAATTTATGTATTTAAATTAAGGCTACTTTATGTTATACTATAAAACAGATGTTTTAATATATTTTTTTATATAATATACAGGAGGAAATTATGTCTGACTTTTTAAAATCTTTTTTTGATACTAAAAAACTAATAAAAAACAGAGAAATTTTAGGTGAACTCCCCACCTCTTCCGAGGCCTATAAAACAATGTTTGATATAGCATGGCCATCGGTGGTTGAATCAGTATTGGTAAGTCTTATTCAGGCTGTTGATACGATTATGGTAGGAAGTCTTGGTTCTTCTGCCATTGCAGCCGTAGGTATTACAGGTCAGCCTAAAATGATAGTTATGGCACTTATCATGTCCCTTAATATGGGTGTTACTGCTGTTGTGGCAAGACGGCGTGGTGAAGATGACCAGGAAGGTGCAAACAGTTGTTTAAAACAATCTCTTACAATTTGTTTTGGAATAGCTATGTTTATGGGTGCATTGGGATTTATATTTGCTGAACCTCTGCTGTCATTTGCAGGCGCTAAAGAGGATATAATCGGTATGGCTGTAACATATTTCCGCATTATAATGATAGGAAATGTATTTCAGTCTTTGGCAGTTACCATAAATGCTGCACAAAGAGGATGCGGAAATACTAAAATAGCCATGAAATCAAATTTGTTTGCAAATATTATAAATGTAATATTTAATTTCTTTTTGATAAACGGAATAGCCTTTTTCCCAAAACTAGGAACTACAGGTGCTGCTATAGCTACCGTTCTTGGAAATATTACTGCTTTTGGAATGGCATTCCAGTCTATAACAGTAAGAGGAAGATTCCTCAGTATCTTTGAAAATGCTTCATGGAAATTTGACAAAAAAACACTGAAATCCGTATTTGCCGTAAGCTCCAGTGCGGCAGTAGAGCAAGTGTTTATGAGAATAGGTTTCTTTACAAATACAAAGTTGGTTGCAGACCTTGGAACCACTTCTTTGGCAACATATCAAATATGTATGAATATTTTGAGTATTTCATTCTGTTTTGGAGATGGTTTAGGAATGGCTGCATCTTCCTTGGTAGGACAGTCATTGGGAGCTAAACGACAGGATTTGGCTTATTTATATGGTAAAATAGGCAGAAGGCTTGCATTGTCAGTAGGTTTATGTTTATCTGTAATATTCATTGTATTCAGATCACAGCTTATTATGCTTTTTACAGATGAGGCTGACATTATAGCTACAGGTGCAATTATAATGATTATTACTGCAATTATTACTCCTATTCAAACTACCGGAGTTGTTACAAACGGCTGTTTAAGAGGTGCCGGAGATGTAAAATATGTAGCAATAGCATCCCTTATATCCATAACTATTTTAAGACCACTTTCCACATGGATTTTATGTTATCCGTTAAATATGGGGGTTATCGGTGCATGGATTGGTGTTGGAATTGACCAACTTTCCAGACTTATTCTATCAACTATCAGATATGAAACAGGAAAATGGACAGAAATTAAGCTTTAATCATTATTTTGATAAATAGCCTTGAATTAATGCGGTTAATATGTTAAAATATTATAGTTAAATCAATAATTTATAAATTATAATCAATTTGGAGGATTTATAGATGTCAGGACATTCTAAATGGAGTACAATTAAGCGTAAAAAAGAAAAAACAGATGGCGCAAGAGCTAAGGTTTTTACAAAAATCGGTAGAGAAATTTCTGTAGCAGTTCGTGAAGGCGGCAGTGATCCTTCTTCCAATAGTAAACTTAAAGATCTTATTGCTAAAGCAAAAGCTAACAATGTTCCTAATGAAAATATTGACAGAATTATTAAGAAAGCAGTTGGTGATGGTGATAAGAACAGCTATGAAACCATAGTTTACGAAGGCTACGGCCCTAATGGTGTAGCTGTAATGGTGGAAGCTCTTACTGATAACAGAAACCGTACCGCTGGAGATGTAAGACATTACTTTGATAAATTTGGCGGAAACCTGGGTCAAAGCGGATGTGTTTCTTTTATGTTTGACCCTAAAGGAATTATTGTAATTGAAAATGAAGGCATTTCAGAAGATCAAATTATGGAAGACTGTATGGAATGCGGAGCTGATGATGTTAAGTATGAAGATGATGTAATTGAAATTATTACAGCACCTAACGATCTGCCATCAGTCAGAGATGCTCTTTCCGGAAAAGGATACAAGTTTATTTCTGCCGATGTAGAACAAGTTCCCCAGACTTTGACACAACTTACTGAAGAAGACCATATAACAAAAATGGAAAGACTTTTGGAATCATTGGAAGAAAATGATGATATTCAAAATGTATGGCACAGCTGGGATGCTCCCGATGAACAGGAAGAAGAATAGTTTTTATAAAGGCAATTACGGTTTACTGTAACTGCCTTTATGTTTGTTTTCTAGGTGGGTTTAATAAGAGAATGAAAGAAAAAAATATTTATCTTACATTATTTAAAGAAACATTTACATTAAGTGCATTCACCTTTGGTGGCGGATATGTTATCATATCTTTAATGAAAAAGAAATTTGTAGATGAACTTGAATGGTTGAGTGATGATGAAATGTTGAATTTAACTGCCATTGCACAATCTTCCCCTGGTCCTGTGGCTGTAAATGCGGCTATTATTTTAGGTTATAAATTGGCAGGTATTAATGGAGCATTAGTCAGTATTTTAGGAACTATACTCCCTCCCCTTTTTATAATCACTGCTATATCATATTTTTATGAGGCTTTTAAAACAAATCCTATTGTCAGTGCGGTTTTAAAGGGTATGCAGTCGGGGGTTGCAGCAGTTATTGCAGATGTGGTTTATAATTTGGGGTCTAAAATAGTAAAATCTAAGGATTTAATTTCCTGTCTTATTATGGCAGCAGCATTTTTTGCAACATTTTTTTTCCAATTAAATGTAATTTATATAATATTAATTTGCGGTTGTATCGGAGCAATCAGAGTTTTTGTTTTAGATAAAATTCGCAAAGCCGAGAGGTGATTTTATGAGAATAGCATTATTTACCGAAACCTATCTCCCGCATATCAATGGAGTTGTAACTCATGTAAAACTTTTAAAAGAAGGATTGGAAAAACTGGGACATACAGTACTTATTGTAACTGCTGATGCCGGAACCAGACACCATTACATAAAAGATGGTATTTTATATTGTCCGGCGGCAAAACTCAAAAGATTTTACAGTTACAGCGTTGCCCCTCCTATAAGCCGAAAAAGAGTTAAACTTATTGAGGATTTCAAACCTGACATAATACATATACATAATGAGTTCGGAATAGGAATTTCCGGGTTCAGAGCAGCAAAAATTTTGAGAATTCCCCTTGTTTACACACTGCACACCATGTATGATGAATATTTGTACTATGTGGTTCCTAAAAAATTTATAGATGTAAGCAAAAGAGTTGCACATAAGTATTTTAAACTTTTGGGTGAACATGCTGACGCTATAACAGGACCATCAAAAAAATGTGAGGAATATTTTAAACTTGTGGGAGTAAATAAAGAAGTTCATGTAATTCCCAATGCTGTGGAACTGGATTCATTTATGCCCGAAAATATTACTTTGGAAGCGAAAAAAGCTTTCAGAAGAAAATATAATATCCCTGACAGCAAAATGATTGCTTGCTTTGTAGGACGACTTGGCAGAGAAAAAAGTGTGGATGTAGTTTTGGATTATTGGAGTAAATCCATTAAAGAAAGTGATAATATACATCTTATAATTATTGGCGATGGTCCTGTCAGAAAAGAATTGGAAGAACAGGCTCAAAATTTGGGAATATCTTCTATGGTAACATTTACCGGAGCTGTTCAGCATGATGAGCTTCCTCCATACTTGGCATCATGTGATGTTTATGTTACCGCTTCCCTTTCTGATACCAATTCAATTTCTATGTTGGAAGGAATGGCAACAGGCCTTCCGGTTTTGCAAAGATTGGACAGACTTAATGAAGATCAGGTGGTAAACGGCGAAAACGGATATGTATTTAATTCCCCTGAAGAAATGGCAAACGAACTTCTTAAAATAAAAAATATGCCTGAAAAAGAACTAAGCAAACTCAAAGAATCAGTAACAAAATCCGTGTTAAACAGCGGTGCCGTTACTTTGGCAAAACATTTGATGGAAGTTTATGAAGAAATTAAACATTAGGAGATTTTTATGAAAATTGATTTAAAGAATAATTATGATATTTTTATAATAGGCGGTGGTATAGGCGGACTTATGACAGCTTACAGACTGACTGAGAAAAATCCTTCTCTTAAAATCTGCTTAGTTGAAAAAGGTCATGCTTTGGAAAAAAGAAACTGCCCTATTGTAAAAAAACAAGTTGACAAATGTATTAAATGCCCTTCTTGTGCAATTATGGAGGGCATGGCGGGTGCAGGAGCATTTTCAGATGGTAAATATGTTATTTCCACTGAATATGGCGGATGGCTTACAGAATTTTTACCAGATGAAGTTGTAATTGATTATATTGAACAAGCTGATAAAATTTTGGTATCTTTTGGAGCTACAACAGAAAGATTTATGCCTAACAATGAACTTAAAAAGCTCTGTCTTCAATATGATTTGCATATGAATCAGGCCCAGCTCAAACATTTGGGAACTGATTCAAATTATGATACAATGCTTAAACTCATTCAATCTTTGGAAGGAAAATGTGATATTTTTACAGATACAGAAGTTACAGATGTAAACAAAGAAACTCACGAAATTTCTGTTGTAAATGGCAAAGACACATACAATACCAAAGCTGACAAAATTATTTTTGCAGTGGGTAGAGTGGGCAGCCGATTCTTCTCAAAATGGTGCCAAGAAAATCAAATTTCACTTATGAATAATCAGGTTGATGTGGGTGTCAGAGTTGAGCTACCTTCCATGGTTTGGGAAGATTTCTCCCAAAAGATTTATGAACCTAAAATTTGGTATCGCTCCAAACAATATGGGGATACTACCAGAATGTTCTGCTTTAATGAAAGAGGAAATGTTGTAACTGAAAATACAGATGGAATTTTGACAGTAAATGGTCATTCCTATCGTGATTTATCCAGAAAGACTAAGAACTCTAACTTTGCTTTGCTTTCCACAATTAAATTTACAGAACCTTTTAAATCCCCTATAGAATATGCAAGATATGTAGCAGGACTTGCTAATCTTATAAGTGGTGGCAGTGTAATTGTTCAAAGATTTGGTGATTTGATAAGCGGACGCAGAACCAATGAAAAAAGACTTCAGGAATCCACAACCCGTCCTACCCTGTCAGCAGTTCCCGGAGATTTATCACTTTGTTTACCTAAAAGACAACTTGACAATATTATTGAAACTCTTTATGCATTGGATAAGGTTTCACCAGGCACAGCTAACTGTGATACATTGCTTTATGGTATTGAATGTAAATATTATTCAGCTCGTCCTGCATCTCACAATTTTGAAATAGATGGCTGCAAAGGTATTTATGCAGTGGGCGACGGAGCAGGTTTCACTCGTTCCCTCTCTCAGGCAGCTGCAAACGGTCTTTTTGTTGCTGATATTCTTACAAAATAAATATTATAAGATTACACAATGCCCAAGTAAATTAAACTTGGGCAATTTTCTGTATTATATTTGGAAGTGACAAAATGAAAAAAGTTATATCAAAAATTATGGATTTAATAAAAAAACATAAATATCCAAGCAAAATATCTTTGTTTATTGAAACAGATTGTTTAATTCTGCGACTGTTTGCTCTAGATGATTTTGAAGATTATTATGAATACATTATGGATGATGATCTTCAAAAAATGCTAGGTGTTCAATACATTAAAAACAGAGATTTTGCATATGAAAATTTCAGTTGGCTTATTAAAAACCGTGACTTTATAGCTGTTCAAAATAAAAAAACAGGAAAAGTAATGGGACATATTGCAATTCATCCACCTTATGAAAAAGTAGAGGAAAATCCGATATATAAAAATAAAAACGGAGCTTCTCTGTCTTTTGCTTTGTCAAAAAATGAACAAAGAAAAGGTTATATGTTTGAGGCACTTACAGAAATCATATGTTTTCTTTTTAAAGACAGAAAACTTGATTATATAGATTGTGAATATGAATCTTTTAATATAGCCTCCCAACAAATTCAGAAAAAGTTAGGTTTTAAATATTTATGTACCGAAAAATTTGATGATATTGTTATGAATATAAATGTTTTGGAAAATAAAGAAAAAAGACAAGTTTTAAATAATGGTGCATAAACCTATAAAAAGACCTTTGACTTAATATTAACATAAGTCAAAGGTCTAAAATTTTACTTATCTGACACCAATTTGGCACAGCCGTAAATTCCTGCATCATTTCCAAGTTTTGAAACCACAATTTTAATGCTGTCAGATTTACAAAAGGGATTGTATTTGTCATATGCTTTTTTTATTTTGTTTATAAGGTAATCCCCTGCTGCGGAAACTCCTCCCCCTATCATAAATATGTCAGGGTCAACAATAACTGAAAGATTTGCAAAAGCATAGCCTAATTTATCAGCAGCAATATCAATAACTTCCTCAGCTTTTTTGTTTCCGGTATAAGCTAAATCAAAAACATCTTTTGCATTTTCAATGTTATAGTCGTTTCCCAAACGTTTTTTTGCATTGTTTATAATTGCAGTGGGTGCGGAG
>JAHHUA010000076.1 GCA_020024235.1 Oscillospiraceae bacterium | reverse complement strand
CAAAAGAACACATTGATGTAAGTAACCTTACAATAGAGCATATTTTACCTCAGAAAGAAAATGCTGCCGTATGGAAAAAAGAAGTAGGAGAAAATTATAGTAGTGTATATGAAGTGTATTTACATACACTAGGCAATTTGACCATTACTGGACACAACAGTGAATTAGGGACGAAAGCTTTTGCCGAAAAGAAGAAAATTATCAAAGATAACTCTAAAGCTAATATACTTAATAAAGAAGTGTTATCAGCTGACAAATGGGGTGAGAAATCAATTTTACATAGAGCGAAGATACTTTCTAATATTTTAATACACGAATTTGAGTATGTGGATATGCATTCTGATTTAAATGAAGATACGGAACTCTCTTTTGGAGTTGATAGTGAATTTGATTTTTCAAATACTAAACCAGATGAATTTGTTTTTGTAGGAGAACATACGAAAGTTACTAGTTGGGCAGATTTATTGAGCAAAACAATAAACACTGCGTATGATCTAGATTCTGAAATTATTACCGAGCTAGCAGCAAAAGATTATTCTATTCCAGGTGCAACGAGAATATATATATCTAATGATGAAAGAAATATGCGTAAAGGCAAGCAGATTGATAATAGCGGAATTTTTTATGAAGCAAATTTATCTGCAAATAATATAGTGTCATTTATTAAAGATTTGCTTATAAAGATGGGACTCGATGTAGATGATTTTAGTTTCTCTCTATCAGAAATTCCTTTTGATATCAATAATGAGGATACGTGGAGTGAAGGCTTTATTCCAGTAGCAAAACTGTTTTACAATTTTATGGAGATTTTAATTACGAAAAATAAAATTGATAGTTCTGAAATTGAAAATCTAAAGTCTAAAAAATTCACTAAAAGAATATTTTCGGCAACTGATTATCCCGCTCTAGCAAATAATCGAACAGATAATATGGGAAACTCTAAACAAAAAAGATATAGGAAAAAGCCTATTGTCTTTAAAGGACAAGACGTATATGTTTCAACACAATTTTTTGATTCAGATAGAAATGCTGTAATTAGTTGGTACAAGGAACATATTGTTTAAGGGTCTTAGGGTGTTCCCTAATGAGGTATTTGTGGACGTTAGGATACAAATGGTCTGCTCGCTAAGATTATACATAAAAACTTGTTCTACATAAGCTATACATTAAACAAGGCACAGCAATGGATTTGGAAGTCCAAATACTGTGCCTTATTTTTTTTATTTCATGCGTAACCGATGTATAGATCGTAGTCGTTTTCGCCACATTTTTCATACCAAATACATACAGATTCAAATCCTTCTATGTTCTTGTATCTGTTCAATCTGCTTTCGATATTTGCGATAATTGATGTGGTTTTTGATGTAACAGAAATAGGATTATCCCAACATTCTATAGCTTTAACATCGTAAGTTAAACCGATATTTAATACGTAATTCTTTGCATAGTCAACGTAATAATCAATGTCTACTTTCTGTTCTTAAGTAGTTTGTTCCGTTGTCTGAATTGTAGTTTTTTCATCTAGCTTAGTAGATTCAGAAACATTTTTGATAGTAGTTTTATCTTCAATTGGTTTAGATTTTTGCTTTGGTTTAACTTCTGTAGTTTGTGGTATAGCCGTTGTAGAAGTTGAAATATTTTCATTTTTTCTCCCTTTGAAACTGCAATTTGAGAAGTGGATTTTTCCGTTGTTTCTGGCTCTGATGTAGTGATTTGTGTTGAAGTTTCTTCAATGGTTTCTGTAACTGGTACAGGTATAATGGTACTTGTTTCTGTTGGTATTTTTGATTTAGTACAAGCCGATAATGATAAAGAGAAGAGTAAAATCAATGAGATAATGAAATGTTTTCTCATACATAAATCACCTCACTAGTCACGATTTCCATAGCTCTGTTAAGGATGTTATTCATCTTTTTATCCCATATCAGCATATCATTTTCTTTAAGTTGTTCGTTGATGTTTTCTTTTTCGGAAAGTGATTTTACAAGCTGATTAAACATATTTTCTGCACGTTCATCCACTTTTGCAAGGTGCTGATACAATGTACCTTTCGTTAAATAATTGTAGTAGATAACCTTGTGATGTGTTTCTAAATGCTGACGATAACGCTGTCCAAAAATACCAATATTGTATTCAGATTCTTCATTCAATTGAATGTTTGGCAATAAATAATCGCCTTGCTATGTGTAGCCTTTACCAGTGCTTTCATAAGATGTCCTCCTTGTAATGCCTGTAATTATTAAATTTTAAATACTGCCTTATAAGTACAGAGCATTATCCATGCTGTTTTTTTATGTCTGATTTAACATTTTGAATATCGGATTTAATTTGCTTTTCTATGCCAATAATAGGTGTAAAATAAGCACAATCCATATTAAGGATATAGTTATTAATGCCTGTAGGATATTCCAAAGAACAACAGCCATCTTTTTGATATATGCAGTTTTTATCGCAGGGAATTAAACTGTTCATATTTTTCTTACCTTTCTGCAAATATAACTGATTATAATTTATGCATTAACTGTTGTATTATACATTTTAAAATAAATCATAATATAAGTTTTTTGCGGCAAACTATATTTATAAGAAAATGTGAGGTTTTAAATATATGAATAAAAAAATTTTGGTTCTGTTTTTTGTTATAATATTACTTATTATTCCGGCATTGCCTAAAATAATAAAGGAAAATTCGTCAAAGGCTCAATGTATATATCCCAAACCTAAATATATAGAGAAAAATATTTATTGTAAAGGTAAAGTCATATCTAAAAATCAGGCGGAAATATATACGGATACACCGGTTTTGCCTAAAAAAATAAATTGCAGTATAGGTGAGAAGGTTAAGAAAGGAGATATACTGGCAGAAATAGATTCGGAAAAAACCGTGAATATTTTATCAGCTGAATCACCTATAGAAAAAAGTATGGGAAATATATATGACTTAATTTCAGGGATTTCAAATAAGGAACTGCTGTATGCAGTGGGGAAAGCTTATAATATAGATAAATCACAAGTAGATCAGCTTATAAATTCTGCACATTACAGAAAAAGTGAGAGTAAAATATCCTATGTTCCATCAGAGATAACAGCACCCTTTGACGGAACAATAACCGGCATAAATCTGACAGAAAATATATTGGGTATGAACAATAAACCTGCTATTACCATTGCTTCCTGTGACGAAATGGTAATAGAAGCGGAAATACCTCAGGAAAATGCAAATAAAATTTACCAAAATATGAAAGCTGAAATAAAAAACGGAGATTATACAATTTATGGAACAGTAGAATTAATATATCCTGCAGCAGAGAAAAATTCATCACAGACACCAACAGTAAAAATCATAATTAAACCTTTTACCAATGACAGTTTAAAATCGGGATATAATGTAGAAGTTACATTAAAAGAAAAAGAGTCAAAAGAATCTTTGACAGTGCCTATTGAAGCAATAAATCAAGATGAAAATAACAATGAATTTGTATACGTGTTTAAAAATAATGAAATGCTGAAAAAAAATATAGAAACAGGTATGGAAACTCCTTCTTATACACAGGTAAAAAGCGGACTTTCTGAAGATGATATGGTGCTGATTTTCAAAACCCCGCCTAAAGAAAACAGAAAAATAATTTTACAGGGTGAATTTAATGAAAAAAGCAAGTAAGGAATCAGGCAGAACCAATAATATATTGACAGCTTTCGGTATTGCCATAGGAGTGGCAAGTGTTGTTTTAACCAGTGAAATAAGCCGTATAGGCACAAATATGATGAAAGATGAGATTTTTGGTATGGGTGCAAATTCCATAGTAATTACATCTAATATGAGTGAAATATCCGAAGGATTGGACGAAAATATGTTAAGCAATATAAAAGCTGCATCCGAAAATAATAAAGTAGCTCCTTTTGTGTTAAATTACTGTGAGGCTTCTATGAGGGGACTGACTGCCAAGGCAGGCATAATCGGGGTTGATTCATCTTTCACATATATTCTGCCAATAGAAGTTAAGTACGGCAGACTTTTTACCAAAGGGGATATAGAATCAAAATCCGATGTTTGCATTGTAGATGACAAAATGGCAAGAGATTACTATGAGAGAGAAAATATAGTCGGAAAAACATTGGAATTAAATATACATGGACTTAAAAGAAAATATAAAATCATAGGTGTAGTTAAATCAGGCGGAACTATTGTGCATTCGGTTTTAGAAGCTACTGCACCATATATTGCATATGTGCCCTACACATCTGTTAATGAACTGACAGGGGATAATTCTTTCAGTCAAATCATTGTAAAAACCAATGAGAAAAATGTAAAATATTATGCTGATAAAATAGACAGAAAATTAAACAGAAATAAATCGGAAAAAGTTTTTTCGGTAAATGAAATGTCCTCCCAAAGTGAAATGATGATGGACCTGCTTAATAAAGTTCAGAATATTTTGTCAATGATAGCGGGTATATCACTATTGGTGTCAGGTCTTGGGGTAATGACGGTTATGATGATTCATGTAAAAGAAAAAACAGTTGAAATAGGAATAAAAAAAGCAATAGGTGCCTCAAAATATGAAATAACAGCGGAATTTATAGGTTATTCTTGCAAGTTGTGCCTTAAAGGTATATTATATGGTATAGCAGTATCGGTTTTGATGCTATTTTTATTAACCCATTTTGCGAAAATAGATTATTCTCCGAGTATTTATGGGATTTTTAAAATATCCGCAGTAACATTTATTATAGGAACCGTATTTTCTGCTTATCCAACATATACTGCCGCATCTTTAAACCCCATAGATGCGTTGAGTAATCGGTAGGTGATAGTGTTGACAGAATTTTTAAAACAGCCATTTTTACCAAATGGAAAAGTTGAATTATGCTGTATAGCCAAAGGCTTTGATAAAATAAAAAAATCTTTGGAACAGCTTTCTATAAAAGTTATGGAGTGTGAAGGCTGTGAAGAAGTTGATATTTCCATAAGAAACCATCCGGATATAAACTTTTTCCATTTAGGCGGCAACAAGACAGTATGTGCTAAAAATAACGGAAAGCTGATAAATACTCTGTCTAATGAAGGATTTGAAATAATAAAATCTCAAAATGACATAAAATCACCATATCCTTATGATGTTTCGCTGAATGTAATGATTTTAGATAATATACTTTGGTCTGGAAAAACCGCTGATGAGTTTATAAAAGAATATGCCAAAAAACAAAATATGACAAAAATCCTTCTCAATCAAGGTTATGTAAAATGTACAACCTGTGTGGTAAATAATCACTCAGTTATAACTTCAGATTTAGGTACAGCAAAAATATTTAAAAATCAGGGTTTGGATGTACTTTTAATAGAACAGGGAGGGATTGAACTTCCCGGATATGACTATGGATTTTTAGGCGGAAGCTGTGGACTGATTGACAAAAAAACTTTGGCATTTACCGGAGATATCAGCAGACACAAAGATTGGAAAAAAATAAAAGCCTTTCTGACAGAAAGGGAAATTAAATATATCTCCCTTACTGAAGAAAGGCTTATTGATATAGGTTCTGTTATTCCGCTGACAGAGAATCAGGTTTAAATGGTGTAATTAAAAGGGTTTGACCCTTTTCCACATAATCTCCTGAGAGGTGGTTTTGTTTTATGATGTTTTCGGTGCTGGTGTTGTATTTCTTTGCAATATCCCAAATAAGTTCTTTTGAATGGGTGTAATAAATAATTACCAAATCGTGGTCAATTATTTTTTGTGATTTTGGTTCAGGTTTAATATCATCTATAAGATTTATACAGATTTTATCGAAAATAATTCCGTTTACTCTTATATTGCATGAAATTTCTGTTTTTCCGTTGTTTATATCAGAACAGGAACATTCTATTACATTAATATGAGGGTCAAAGCATAAACAGTCTGTTTTGATATTTTTGCATACATCCAAAGCTATTGTTGCAGTTTTTTCAACACAACACAGCTGTTTGTTTTTTATTCCCAAAACCGAAAGTACAGCACGGAGTTTTAATTTTACCGTGTTTTGACTATACTCTGGTTCCATTGAAATTATTTTACAGCAGGCATCTTTAATTTCCGTAAAGTCGTCTACGGAAACAGATTCATTAAAAGTAAAATTGCTGTTTATCTGAGAAACGGGTTTTAAAATATTTATATTTTTGCTTTTGCAGGAACAGGCACAACTGTGGCAGAAACAGTCTTTAATGCCAACAAGCCGAGTTTTTTTGTAACCGGTGATAATGGTGTAAACAGTGGCGGAAATATTAAATTTGCCTTGAGTTTCGTCATCATTTCCGCAAACCGTTTCAGAGTTAATCACTTTTGCACAGAAATCACAAATGCAATCTTCATCAATACCCGGACAGTCAATAATTTGGCTGAATGGCATCTTGTAGTTTTCTGTGCTTATTTTTTTCTCTTTTTCGTTGCAGCAGCATACCATTATAAACAGTGTTCCTTTTAAAATAACTTTGTCTGGAAGAATTTTATATTCATTAATAAGTGGAGAAATCCTGTATCTGAGAACAGATAAATGTTCCATATCTTTAAAATTGGAATTAATGCTGTCTTTAATGGTAAACTGTTTACAGTATTGTCCTGTACATTCTGCATTTTCAAAAAGCTGCATATTTGTTTCCACATCTTTTAGCTGTATTTTTTCTATGATTTTTTCTTCTTTGTCAGATGTAGCATCCAGTTGAATTTGAGTAGTACCCCTTATATCAAGACGCCTGGGAGAAACAGCCCGACAGTTAATATACCCTTCATAAGCTGTTGCTGAAATAGCGGGAGTGTTTACAGGAGCTTTAAGTTCAATGCTTTTGCTGAAGGGGACTTTGCTTTCATATTTGGAGATGTTGTTCTCCTTGTCGCAGTAAAAAACCGTAACCAGGTTATTTCCTTCAACTGTAACTTTATTATCGTCAGATGATACAGAGCACACAACCGGATTTATATCGGTACTCAAAAGCTTTTCCACATCTCTGCAATAGTCAGGCAGTGTGCAGTCTATTTCAAAAGGCAGGTCATATTTTGAATTTACAATACTGTTTCTGCTTTTAACGGAAGTTCTTTCAACATTAATATCCATTTAATATCTCTCCTTATGTAATTTGTTTTCACTTAATTTTATTATGTAGTTATTTTAATTATTCTTAAATATATTGAAAAAAATATATTTATCTGCTAAAATAAGTAATATCAAATTTGTGAAAGAGGTTAAACAATGAAAAAAATCATTTCTATAATATTGGCAGCATTAATTTTATTGACAGCCTGTGGAAAAGACGATTCACAGAATAAGCAAAAAGATAACAGTACTTCAAAAACCAATACTTCTCAGGAAGTAACGAAAGATGGAAAATATATTAACGGAACTTATACCGCAAAATGGGAAACCTATGTTAATGATTGGCAGGAATTTGTAATTCTTGAAATTAAAGATGATGTTATCAATATTCTTCAATATGACGCAGTTGATAAGGATGGAAATTTCCGTTCAACAGATGAAAAAGAAAATGAGGAATATGCAGAAAATAACAAAAAAAGCAATCTTCCGGTGATGACACATAAAGAAAAATTTAAAGCTATAATTGACAATTATTATGAGGGTGATAAAAACACCAAAAAAATGGAATGTGTAGCCGGTGCTACTAAGTCCACCGAAAGATTTAAACTTTTGGTCAGATCTATAATAAACGGAAATGCCAGAACAACAGGAAGTGTTGATATTGTTTATGTCCCTACATATGGAGATGGAACCTACAGGGTAGAAGAAGCTAAATTCAGTTCAGGCTGGAAGGATTTTGTGGTAATAAAAGTGGAAAACGGTATTCCTGAAATGATTCAGTATGACAGTAGGGATAAAGATGGCAATCTTAAATCAGAAGATGAAGAATACAAAAATAAAATGATAGACTATACAAAATCCAGAAAATCAGGAGAGCTTTATCCCCAAAAATATCAGGAAATATTAATTGAAGAATTTAACGAAATTAAAGACAATAATTATGATGATATTGAATCAGTAGCG
>JAHHUA010000075.1 GCA_020024235.1 Oscillospiraceae bacterium | reverse complement strand
TGACTGCCAGCAGCGCATCCAGGCTTTCCGCATTGGCAATCAGGCTGCGGAATTCCCTGGCAGGCTCCAGCCACTGCATAGACAATGCGCCCCGCACCAATACCCCCAGCGTCCATGGTTGAAACCCAAACTTTCGGATCAAGGCATGAAGGAATTTCCCTTGCAGAGAGGAGTGCTCGTCATCGCAGAGATCCAGATACTCCGTCACCAATGGCGCCCACTGTTCTCCCTCCAGCCCCAGGGCAAACACGGCGAAGGTGCTGGGCATCGCACAGGCTTCATCTGCGAGGTTTTGGTACCACTCAAACTCCCGCATAGCCAGACGAGCGTATCGCTCCATAGCCGGATGCAGATTGGGGTGCTGCACAGCACAGGCAAAGAGCTGATTGACTCCCTTCTTGGGCAAGCCGGGAATGGGCAGATAGAGTTTTTCCTTCCCACGGAACTCCACCGAGTAACTGCGGGGAAATTCCTCCTGAGAAAGCACCACACACAGGTAGTCCAGGATTTCAGCATAGCACTCCTCGGTGGAATCCCTGGCGGTGATGCGGATGGTGGCAAACGCATCATTGGCCGATGCGGTGAAATGCTCCGTCTTACACCGCTGTATGGCCTTTGGCAATTTGCCGCTGCCGCCCGTTTTCAGTTGCTTCACCATGTCGGGGCGAAGCTGGGAAACCAGATCAAGGTAGTGTTCAGTTGTAATGGTGTTATAGCTGGCTCCATACACCGTATAGCAGACCGCAACATAGCAGGTAAAGCGCAGCAGGTTCTCGTCCACATCCTCCGAACGCAGCTCCGGCCACACAGTACAAGTCGGATAGGGCGTAAAATCATCCTCTTTTTCTCCAACCTCAAAATATCTTTCCTGTACCTGATGTTTGATGTACTGTCCCAGTGTGTATCCAATCTCCTGCCAGCCCACCAGACGCCGTAGGGCATCGCAGAATATAACAGCTTCCTCGTAGGGGAATCCCTTCAAAGGCAGTTTGGACAGATATCGATCCAGCAGCTGGCTGGGAAGAAAGGGCGTTCCGCTTTGGTTTCGAACGACCATTGGGTAGCCGGAATTTACCTTAGCCGTTCCATCCAACACATCCTGGATGCACTGATCGGCGTGTTCCAGCACTTCGGGGTTCGTATCCGGTTTCTGGATCAAATAGTAACGGCCATTTACGCCGTCACGTTTTGGTAAACTCATACCTAATCACCTCTTTACAGATAATAAAAAAGACCCACGCCACACTGCCATAAAGACAGGCTGACGCAGGGCATAAAAAGACCGCAAGAGAGGAGCCACATCTACCATCTGATGTGATTTCTTCAACAGCTAAAATTGGTTTTCCATTTCTGAGGACAATTGCTGTTTCTCCAAGATCTCTGTTCATAGTGGCATCCCCTTATAGACATAATTTTATATTTTATTATATCACAAAATACATACCAATTAAAATCTTTTATTTCATTTTTCCCATGAATTTTTTATGAATTCATTTAAACTGTAAAAGATATTCAGCATATTTAATATTTTGATTAACTATAATTGACTGTTTAAGCTGTGCCAAAACACATCTTTTTGCAGACCTCAAAAAAGGCTTACTATTTACCACAACTTTTGATAAAATCCCGCTAAGATATTTTCAGGAGATGGAATCAATACAGAACTGTTCTGCAACACAGTCTTCTGATTCTTTGTCACTAAAATATACTTCTCATATCACAAGTTTGATTTTAAAGTAAACTTATGATAAAATATTTTATATTATTTTTAAAAAGGTGAGTATATGGATTTAAACATAACTTTATGTGATGATGAAAAAGAGCAAACTGATTTTCTGTCAAATCTTCTTATTAAATGGGCAGAAAACAACAATCACTATATTAAAATACACACATTTAAAAGTTCCGAAAATTTTCTCTTTCAGTATGATGACATTAAAACCGACATACTTATTTCAGATATTGAAATGGACAAAATAAGCGGTGTAGCTTTAGCTAAAAAAATAAGAGAAAATAACCATGAAATGCAAATTATATTTGTAAGCGGATATACTGACTATATAACTGATGGCTATGATGTAGAAGCACTTAACTATCTTATTAAACCTGTCAAAGAGGAAAAATTTTTTTCTGTTATGAACAAAGCAGTGGAGAAACTTTTAAAAAACGAAAAATTTTTAACTTTAGAAACACAGGATGGCTTTGTTCGTTTACCTCTTTATGAAATAATATATATAGAATCCCAAAGGAATTATATTAATGTTCATGGAAAAGAAAATACTATTTCCCGAATTACTTTAAAAGAAATAGAAAAATTATTGGATCATAGATTTTTTAAAATGGGACGCTCTATTATTATAAATTTACATTATATACATCAAACTACAAAGGATTTTATTATTCTTACAAATGGAGAAAAAATTACTATGGTTCGTGGATATTATGATAAAATAAACAGAGCATTTATTGAAAATGTATAGAGGTAATTTAAAAATGAATATATTTTCCAAAGCTATAGATAAAAGATTACAGGAATATCAAACTGAACTTCTCTCTACTCATTATGAAGAAGTAGAAAATATGTATAAAAAAATCCGTGGCTGGCGACATGACTATCGCAACCACATACAAATACTAAAAAATTATGCTGAAAACGGCGATTTGGAACAAATAAAATTATATCTTGATGAACTTGACGCTGATTTAAACACTGTTGACCTTGCTTTTAAATCCGGAAATAAAGTTACTGATGCTATTTTAAACAGCAAAATAGCACTGGCTAAATCCAAGGATATAACTATAGAATGTGATGCAAATGTACCTATGGAACTTACTGTCAGCGAAATTGACCTTTGCATTATTATGGGCAATCTTTTGGACAATGCCATTGAAGCCAGCATGAGTTTACCGCAAGATGAAAGACTTATCAGAATTTATATTGATATAAAAGGAAAACAGCTTTATATTTCAGTTACAAATCTCACTTCTACTAAAAAACAGAAAAAAATAGGAAATATCTTTAAAACCACCAAAGGAAACGGCCATGGTTTCGGATTAGTAAGAATTGATGATATTATTAAACGCTACAACGGTTATATCAGCCGAAACAGTGAAAGCGGTGTTTTTTCCACAGAAATACTTCTTCCTTTGTAAAAAATATCTGATTTATATAAATACCCTCTTACTTTTAAATTAGTAATGAGGGTATTTTTGCAATTCGTCCCAAAAATTCAGCATTTCGTCCCAGAAATCGTTTTACTGAAAAATATATGTTATAATAAAACCACAGTAAAAAATGAATATGAAGTACAAATATTCAAAAATTTTATTGAGAAAGATAGTATTTTTCAAAGGAGGAATTTTCTATGACTGAAAAAATAAAGAAAAAAGCAAAATATAATGTAGGGCAGACAACTTCATTTATGATTAAAGAAGCATGGGGTTACAGAAAAAGCATTGTATTTTTCACTATACTGTCATCTTTTTTATATTTAACCTTAGATATGGTTAATCTTTTTGCAGCTCCCGCTATTTTAGGAACAATAGAACAAAATAAATCTCTTTCTACAGTATTATTTACAATTTTGTTTTTTACGGGTATGATGGTATTTTTAAATACATTAAACGGATATATGGACAAAAATATAATGATTGGAAGAACTTTATTGCGTGCAGATAAAATTCTTTCATCATTAGTCATAAAAAGCTGTACTGTTTCCTATTCAAAATGGCTTGAAAAGGATTTTATAGATTTAAAAAACAAATCAAATTATTCTGTTGACTCAGATTTCAGTCCTGCAGAGCATATTTGGACTACTTATGAGAAGCTGCTGACTATGATAATGCGTTTTATTATATATACTATGCTTTTAACTTATGCCTCCCCTGTTCTTATAATTTTTGTTATAGTTTCTTCTTTGGTTTCATATTACTTCGACAAAAAAATTGCGGATTATATCGATTCTTTTCGTGATGAAAAAAGCAGCTATATTACAAGATTAAATTACATAAATGGAAACTTAAAAACAGACAGACAAATTGCCAAAGACATAAGAATTTTTTCTATGAAACCATGGATTGAGAGTTTTCATAAAAAGACTTTAAATGGACTTAAACATATTTATTTGCTCATTGAAAAAGCCAGAACTAAAAGTTCTGTTATTTCCATTACAGTTACAATTATGCAGAATGCTTTAGCTTATTTTTATCTTATAAATTTAACTTTAAAAAACGGATTGCCTACTTCCACATTTCTTCTTTATTTTAGTGCTATTTCAGGTTTTGCAGCCCTTATGGAAGATGTTATGAAAAAATTTTCCGAATTATATGAAGAATCCATGGGTATATCCGAAATAATGGAACTTTTAAATTATAAAGAAGATTTTAAATTTGATGATGGCAAAACACTGGAATTTAAAAAAGATATGCCCTGTGATATAACTTTAAAAAATGTATATTACCGCTATCCCGAAGCTAAGGATTATACATTAAAAAACATAAATCTCCATGTTAAACCGGGAGAAAAAATTGCCGTAGTAGGCCTTAACGGAGCCGGTAAATCCACTCTTGTAAAAATAATCTGCGGTTTTCTTGACCCCACAGAAGGTCAGGTGCTTTTAAATGGTGTGGATATAAAAGAATATAACAGAAATGACTACTATAAATTAATTACTTCGGTATTTCAGGATTTTTTGCTTTTGCAGTTCAGTGTTATTGACAATATTTGTCCGAATGAAGAAAACCGTGATATTAACAAGGCTTGGAATGCCTTGGAAAAAGCAGATTTAGCTGATAAAATCAGAAATCTTCCTAATGGCATAGATACACATGTGGGACGCATTATATATGAAGACGGAATAGAATTTTCAGGGGGAGAAACTCAGCGACTTATGCTGGCAAGAGCAATTTATAAGGACTCCCCTATTATGGTGCTTGATGAACCTACGGCTGCTCTTGACCCTATTGCCGAAAACAATATCTATAAAAGCTATAATGATATTGCTAAAAACAAAACTTCTTTCTTTATATCACATCGTTTGGCTTCAACCAGATTTTGCGACAGAATACTGCTTTTAAAAGACGGTGAAATTGCCGAAGAAGGCACTCATGAAAGTTTGATTAACCAAAACGGTATATATACAGACCTTTTTAATGTTCAGAAAAAATATTATGAAGATTCAAAAAAAGGTGAAAAAGGAGGGGCAGAAAATGAAAACAACTAAAAAAGAAAGCCTTAATATCCGTGGGTTTAAACTAATATATAAATTATGCCCTAATTTTATCATAACTCAAATTGCCAAAAATATATTTGCAGGTATAGAACCCTTTATTCCTGTTTACTTTTCTGCTTTAATAATAGGTGAATTATCATCGGACAGAAATATAAATAAAATTTGGTTTTATGTTTTAATTACACTTATTGTTACTTTTACAGTAAATTTAATTTCCTCATTGCTTACAAGAGTAAACGATTATTATAAAAATGTTCTTTCCGATAAAACAGGCGGAATTAAAACCGAAAAAATAAACAGTATGGATTTTGCAGATGTGGATAAACAAGAAACTCATGCTCTGCTTTCCCATATAAGACAAATCGAAAATCAAGGTGGCTATGGCTTATATAAAATTTGGGTTGTCTTTGAATGGCTTATTTTTGATATAATTAAAATTATAACTGCTGTTGGCTTATCTGTTTCATTATTTTTAAATCCTGTTCCCAAAAACTCCCAATTATATTTTTTAAATAGTCCCCTTTTTTCATTTGCCATACTGCTTTTGATGTTTATAGTATGTATTGTCTGTGCTAAAATGCAGGGAAAAATCGGCGACTTTTTTATGAAAGCCAATGAGGAAACCTATCTTGTAAATCGCATATTCGGATACATATTTGATATATCCTGTAATAACAACAATGAGGCTTTTGATATCAGGACATATAATATGAAAGATAAAGTAGGTTACTCTGTTTCAAATGCTGGTAATGCTTTTGGTGGAAAAAATTCTTATTTAGCTAAATCTCTAAAAGGAAAGCTTGGTGGTATATTTGCTTTTAACAGTGGCTGTCCCACTGCATTTATCGGTGTTATTTATATCTATGTATGCCTTAAATGCTATGCAGGTGCTTTTGATATCGGTCTTGCCACCAGATATATTTCTTCTGTAACAATATTATTCAGTGCATTTAATGACCTGTTAAGCAGATTATCCGATATTAAAGCAAATGAGGAATATATGAAACCCATATTTGAATTTTTGGATATACCAAACAAAATGTATATGGGCAGTATAACCACGGAAAAACGCAATGACTGCAAATATGAACTGGAATTTAGAAATGTTTCATTTAAGTATCCGGGAAGTGATATTTATGCACTTAAAAACCTATCTTTTAAATTTAATATAGGGGAAAAACTTGCCATAGTTGGGCAAAACGGCAGTGGTAAAACCACATTTATAAAGCTTTTGTGCCGACTTTATGACCCCACCGAAGGGGAAATTCTTCTAAACAAAATTAACATTCAAAAATATAATTATGATGATTACATGAATGTATTTTCTGTTGTATTTCAGGACTTTAAACTGCTCCCCATGACCTTGGGGGAAAATGTAGCTGCCTCAAACAATTATGACAGCGAAAAAGTTATCAAATGTCTTACCGATGCAGGTTTTAAAGAAAGACTCAATGAACTTCCTCAAGGTTTAAATACTTATCTTTACAAAACCTTTGACAAGGACGGTATAAGTATTTCAGGAGGGGAGGCTCAAAAAATAGCTATTGCAAGAGCATTATACCGCAGTTCACCATTTATTATTCTCGATGAACCTACAGCAGCTCTTGACCCTATTGCCGAATCTGAAATTTACTCTAAATTTGACAGTCTTGTTCATGACAAAACCGCTGTTTATATTTCCCATAGGCTTTCTTCATGTCGCTTCTGTGAAAAAATAGCTGTATTTGACAAAGGAAAGGTAGTTCAGTGCGGTTCTCATGATGAACTTCTTGCTGATAAAAACGGAAAATACTATGAACTTTGGAATGCTCAGGCCAAATACTACAAATAAAGTGACAAAACATCGATGACAGCTGAATAAAAATGCCCCTGAAATCAGAGATTTTCCGGTTTCAGGGACATTTTTTTATAACTTCCAGTTTAATAGATAATGTTATTTATGAAAATACTACACAGTATCAGTTTTTGTCAAAATCAAAACGAATAATCTTCATTTTAAGTATATTATCACCGATTTTTGAAAGCAATCTAAAAAATGCAGATATACATGGTTCTCTCAAATTTCCATAACCCAGCATATATCCCCGATATGAAACATCAGCATTTTTCAGCCATGGCCTAACATCATTTTCTATATTGTCTACATGAAAAAAGGCATTTACATTTCTGATTCCCGCCTGTTTAATCCATGTTTTCAACATTATTTTTAAAGCTGTTTTTCCGGCAATATCAAAAACAAGCTTTCCTCCCGGAAAACATTTTGCCATATGGTTAATTAACTTGTGAACATCATCGCTTTTAAAATAATAAAATACTCCAGCCGCAAAAAATACTGCACCGCTTGATGCATCAATTTCCTTAAACCATGCATAATCATTGAGATCACAGGCAATATTTTTAACACGCTTTGTTGGAGGGATAAGTTGATTGCGTATATCAATAACATCAGGCATATCCACATTGTAAATCTTGCAGGTGCCATTATCGCAGTATTCACAGGTCTGATCCAGTCCACATCCCATATTGACAACTGCACTATATGGGTGTGTTTTCAAATAATCTTTTACTTCAATCGCAAGATCATTCTGACGCTCAGCAATTTCTAATGCCCCAAACCGTTGCATAATACTATTTGATTGTTTTTGCAGTGCGGTAAAATCGTAGTCCAGTTTTTGGATTAATTCTATTGATTCTGGACAGGAATATATTTCCGGAAAAAGCTCTGTACACAGCTTTCTGGCATATAACGGGATAACAAGTGTTTCTTGAATTGTGTTTTTTTCAATGTGAAATTTCTCGTTTTTCATACTGCTCCTCCTGTTACATAAAATCAAGTTAAATTGTCAGTATTGTTTTACATA
>JAHHUA010000074.1 GCA_020024235.1 Oscillospiraceae bacterium | reverse complement strand
TAGCAGTGCTTTAGAATCTATACAGGACAGGACAATTGCCGTGGAATCTGAAGAAGCCTGCCAAGAAACTGAAATTGAATCAGATAATGAAGAAAAAAATGAGGAATCTTCCAATATAAAATTAACTGATAAAGCACCGCCTTCAAATATGATTTCAATGCAAAGTCCTAGTAATTTTATTACAGTAAAAAATGAAGATGAACTTAAAAAAATCATAGAAAATGCTCAAACATCATCTTTAACAAAATCTATAAATCCCAAACAATCCAATAACAACGCCACTGAAGAATATGTAATAAACCCCATAGAGTATTCAAGCACAGGATTTGAAATTATAAATATTAAACCTGAGGCTGAGTCTGATTATAATGAAAAACAAATAGAATATGATATTCTACTTACCAAAGATGAAACCACCGGTTTTGGATTTTTTGATGACTGCATGATTGATGTAATTAAAGATGGTAAAATCGTAACATACAAAAATCTTCCCTATCTTGTAAGATTAATTTCATTTACAAACACAGATGATTACATTACAGTTATGTACGAAAGCCGAACCAAACAGGGAAATGCAATTTGCATAGAAGTTTTTAATGATAAGTTGGAATCTGTTTTCTCCTTTGCTCAAAGTGGTGAAAACTGTAAAATTACAAACTTGGAAAATGGAAATTTTTCAGTTTACAGTGAATATATTATTCCCAAAGATCAAGATGGTTTTGTAAATGAAGAAATGTTAATTCCCCACATTTATGATATGAAAACAGAAAGTATACCTGTACCTTTAAAAAATATTAAAATTAACCCTGAAATATCCCAGTTTAAATATACAATTAAATCTGATATAGCCTTTGAAAACGGCAAATTTAAAGTGCAAACCACAGCTATTTTGAATTAATTGATGAAAAGAGGATAGTTTCATGAAAAAAAATATTAAAATTACATTTTCAGCATTTCTTTCCCTTTGCCTTATTATTCTCAGCAGTTGTTCTGCCTCTGAAAAACAAGTACCCCTATATGACAGGGGAATTGAAGTAGTTTCATTACTGCATGAAATGGCACATAGCGAAACTTATATTGAGGCTTATTCAGGAAATACAAAAATTAAAGACATCATTACTTCCGTAGGCTCTGATAATCCTGCTTTACCAAAAGCTGTATATGAAATTAAAATTCCAACAGATAAAATAAATGAGCTTTTAAATTTGGGAGAGGCAAATAATTTCTCCGATAGATTAAATAACTTTATTAAATCCAGAAGTTATTCAATTATTCCTACTCAAATTAATGCCATAGGCGGAGCCGAAAAACTGGCTGCTGCCAGTATCTGTACCATAGGAACCAGCTTTATTGATAAAAATTTATCAGAAAATGTTATGTACTTATATGTGTATGAAAACTCAGCTCCTGTTATTGTAAACTTTTCTCCGGCAGGAAATGATAATATTGTCAACACATCAGGAATGTTTATTTTTAATGAAAATTTTTCTACCGACATTTTTGAATCATTGAAAGAATTTTTTACTGAAATGTCTGTGGAAATAACAGAAGTTAAAAAATAAATTATATGTTTTATCAGATTTAATTAGTAAAAAAATTTACCCCCATACTTTAGCTATTTTATTCTAAAGTATGGGGGTCGCATTTTATTTAAACTTTAATTAAAACCTTGTAAATATTGAAATTAGTCTTTCATAACTTCCTTAGCAGAGGCTAAAAGTCCTGACATGGACTGAATTTCACTTGGAATAATAATTTTAGTAGCTTTGCCGTCTGCAACTTTTTCAAAGGTTTCAAAGCTCTTGAGAGCAATAACTTCTTTAGTAGTACCTGCTTCATTAAGAAGTCTGATACCATCAGCAGTAGCTTTTTGAACCATGATAATAGCTTCAGCTTCACCTTGAGCTTCTCTGATTTTTTGTTCTCTTACAGCATCAGCTCTTAAAATAGCAGCTTGTTTTTCAGCTTCAGCTCTTAAAATTTGAGATTCCTTTTCACCTTCTGCCACAAGAATTTGACTTTGTTTTTCACCTTCTGCACGGAGAACAGCTTCACGCTTTTCGCGTTCTGCTTTCATTTGTTTTTCCATAGCGTCTTGAATTTCTCTTGGTGGAATAATGCTCTTAAGTTCAACTCTGTTTATCTTAATACCCCACTTATCTGTGGCAGTATCCAAAGTAGCTGTAATTTTACTGTTTATAATATCTCTTGATGTAAGAGTATCATCCAAAATAAGTTCACCTATAATATTACGAAGTGTGGTAGCAGTAAGATTTTCAATAGCAGAAAGAGGTCTGTCAACACCATAAACATAAAGCTTAGCATCTGTTACCTGATAAAATACAACTGTATCAATCTGCATAGTAACATTATCTCTGGTAATTACAGGCTGTGGAGCAAAATCAACAACTTGTTCTTTAAGAGAAATTTTCTTAACTATTCTGTCAATAAACGGAATTTTAACGTGAGGGCCTTTCTCCCATGTACCATTATAAACACCCATTCGTTCTACAACATAGCATACTGATTGCGGAACCACCTTGAAATTTGCAATAACAATAATTACAATAAGTAAAATAATTGCACTGATAATAAGTTCCATAATATAAATCCTCCTCAAATTATGTTTATAGTTTATTTGCAGGTTACTGTGGATAATTTTTCTACAATAACCTTAACGCCTTCAATTTTGTTGATTTGCACATTTTCTCCCTCGGAAATAACATCTCCGTTTTCAGAACGAGCTGTCCAATAAAGGCCGTCCACCGCTACCCTTCCGGCAGAATTTAAGTTATTGATTTCCTCAACAACAACTGCTGTTTTGCCAATAAACTGATCGGCATTGGTATGATAGATTTTCTTTTGGTTGATAATTTTTTTGCAAAAGGGCTTCGTTAAAATTAGCAAAATCACTGATGATATGGTAAATATACCTAACTGAACTATTACGGTTGCACCCATTGCAGCAGGTATAATAGTAATCAGTGCCGCTATACCAAGCCATATACTTACAAGCTGGACAGTCAAAGACTCCATAATAAACAAAACAACAGCAATTACAAGCCAAATATATGGTATAAATCCAATTTCAAAAATAGGCATATTTCAAATCCTCCTTCGTATTTGCTGTATTTTTAATAATCTTAACACAAAATATTTTATAATACAAGTTTTTTTTTTAAAATGATATAATAAAAATTATTAATAAACATGAGAACACTATATTTAGTAAAATAAATTAAAAATTTGTTGATATTTAGAAAATAATGTGTTATAATACCTACGCATTATATTTAATAGGACAGTTCGAGACCCTCCTGTCGATAAACAAAACTAGGCAAATCTGAGGGGCTTTTGCGCCCTTTTTTTAATGCAAAAAATACTTATATTATAGAGAGGCAAAAATTATGAGAAATGAAATTTTACTTATCCTAAACCTGGTGGTTTGTTACAGTATGGTGCTGTTATGGATGAAATTTTTTGGCAAAAAAGGACTTATGGTATTTAACTGTGTAGCTACAGTTGCTGCTAATATTGAGGTTTTAATTTTGATTGAAGCCTTTGGTATGGAGCAAACTTTGGGAAATGTTCTTTTTGCTGCCACATTTTTGATTACTGATATTTTAAGTGAAGTTTGCGGCAAAAAAGACGCAGACAAAGCTGTAAATATGGGAATACTTACTACAGTTTGTTTTGTAATAATTTCCCAGTGGTGGCTTTACTATATTCCTTCCCCCAATGATGTAATGTTTGACCATATAAAAACCATATTTTCCAACACCCCAAGAGTAATGCTTTCCAGCCTTTTAGTATATGCAATTGTACAAAAATTTGATGTATGGCTTTATCATAAAATATGGCAAATTACAGAAAAAACTCATGAAAAAAAATACGGACTTTGGCTTAGAAACAATGGTTCCACATTATGTTCCCAGCTTTTAAACTCAATTTTATTTAATGTATTTGCATTTGCCGGAGTATTTGATACAAAAACACTTATAAGTGTTATCACTTCATGTTATGTAATTTTTATTGTAACAAGTTTGGCAGATACACCTTTTGTATATATAGCAAGAAAAATTTACAAGGATATAGACTAAATATTTACATAGTAAAATCCCTATATGATTTAAATCATATGGGGATTTGTGTTTTATTATTCATGTTTTCCTATTTGCCAAAAAGCTACAGCACTGGCAGCGGCAACATTAAGAGAATCAACTCCGTTGAACATAGGTATTTTAACAGTGTAATCACAGCTTGCTATGGTGCTGTGAGAAAGTCCGTCCCCCTCAGTGCCTAAAATAACCGCCAGTTTTTCTTCTGCCAGCAAAGCAGGATCATCTATACTTACTGAATTATCAGATAAAGCCATAGCTGCGGTTTTAAATCCTAATTTATTAAGTTTAGCTGTACCTGATTTTTCCCATTCCTCAGAGGTTTCACATATTTGTGTCCATGGAATTTGAAAAACCGTACCCATACTGACACGAACTGCTCTGCGGTTATATGGGTCACAGCATGATGGTGTAACTAGCACACAATCCATTCCCAATGCTGCCGCAGAACGGAAAATAGCACCTATATTGGTTGAATCAGCCACATTTTCCAAAACAGCAATTCGTTTTGCAGATTTGCATATGATTTCTAAATCCGGATAAGCCGGTCGATACATAGCACAAAGCACACCTCTTGTAAGTGTATATCCCGTAAGTTTTTCCAAAACTTCACGATCTGCTGTATAAACGGGAATATCACCACATCTGTTTATTAAATTATATGCCTGACCTTCTATATTTCTTCTTTCCATTAAAAAAGAAACCGGTTTATATCCGCAGTCCAATGCAGTACTTATTACTTTTGGACTTTCTGCTATAAAAATTCCTTTTTCCGGTTCCAGACGATTGCGTAGCTGTGCCTCTGTTAATTTTGTAAAAACATCCAAGTCAGGATTTTTTAAATCATCAATTTCTATAATTTTCGGCATATTAAATCCCTTCCAAAAAATTATTTTTCTTATAGTATATCACCTATTAAATATATGGGCAAGAATATGTGTGAATTTCTTACCATAAAAAACAAATCCACGGAATAAAAATTCCGTGGATTTGTGTCTTTGTGTCTTTGTTATTAACTGCAACCCTTGCAGCCTCCACAACTACCATTTCAGCCACCGCCGTTTTTCTTTTTGCGGTACAAATAGTATATTATTGCTACAAAAACAACAGATATAATTATAATTCCGATTGCTGTTGGTAAATTCATAAATTCACCCCTTATTTAATGCTAAGGTGATTTTCGTTGTACTTATTCTTTCTGAACAAAAGATAGCTCATTCCAACCAAAACAATTATTGCGCAAATTGTTCCGATACCGAATCCTCCGCCTATAAAAAGTTTACCAAACTGATAAATCATCAATGATACAGCATAAGCAAATGCACACATATATCCGATAGCGCCCCAAGTCCATTTAGCGTTATTCATTTCACGCTTAATAGCACCCATAGCAGCAAAACAAGGTGCACAAAGCAAGTTAAATACCATAAATGAGAATGCGGAAAGTCCACTGCCACCGAAAAATTCCTGACCGATAATAGCAAGACCGGCTGAGTCCTTTGCTTCTACCATTTCCATAACCAAATCAGGGTCTGCCATGGAGGAAAGTGTACCAAAAACATTTACTACTTCTTCTTTAGCAACCAAACCGAGAATTGTAGCTACAGCTGCCTGCCATGTTCCAAATCCCAAAGGTGCAAAAATAAATGCAATTACCTGACCTATTGAATTTAAAATAGAAGTTTCGTCTCCTGTGATGTAGTGGAAACCACCTTCAAATGTAAGACTGTTAAGTACCCAAATAACAATACTGGAAGCAAGAATTACAGTACCTGCTCTCTTAATAAAGCTCCAGCCTCTTTCACCTGTAGCTCTTGCCACATTGCCTGCAATAGGTGCATGATATGGAGGAAGTTCCATAACAAACGGAGCAGGATCACCTGCAAATGATTTAGTTTTCTTTAATATAATACCTGATATAATTACTGCGGCTACACCGATAAAATATGCAGATGTAGCTATCCATGGACTGCCACCGAAAAGTGCGGAAGCAATAAGACCTACAATAGGCATTTTAGCGCTACATGGAATAAATCCTGTAGTCATTATAGTCATTTTTCTGTCCCTGTCCTGTTCAATGGTTCTGGAAGCCATAATTCCGGGAACTGCACAGCCGGAAGCTATCAGCATAGGAATAAAGCTCTTGCCGGAAAGACCGAATTTACGGAAAATTCTGTCCATAATGAAAGCAACTCTTGCCATATAACCAACATCTTCCAATATTGCCAAAAGCATAAAGAGTATCATCATCTGTGGAACAAAACCAAGTACCGCACCAACACCGCCTACAATACCATCAGCCACAAGGCTTACAAGCCAGTCAGCTACACCAAGTCCTGACAATGTTTCTGTTGTCCATGGTACAATCCATTCAGCAAAAAGTGTTTCATTTGTAAATTCGGTTACCCAACCACCGATAGTACCTATGGAAATAGCATAAACACAATACATAACTGCTACAAAAATAGGCAAAGCCCAAATTCTGTGAGTAAGAATACGGTCAATTTTATCAGATGTTGTCATTTTGCCGCGGTTTTTCTTATTATATGAACCTTTTAATATTTCAGCTATGTAAACATATCTTTCATTGGTGATAATGGATTCTGCATCATCGTCCAATTCTTCTTCTGCTGCTTTTATGTCTTTTTCAATATTGCTTAATAAACTATCCGAAATTTTCAGATTAGCCAATACTTTCTCATCGCGTTCAAAAATTTTAATGGCATACCAGCGTTTTTGTTCTTCAGGTATGGACTGGAGCACTGCATCCTCAATATGAGCAATTGTGTGTTCAACAGGCCCGGAAAAAGTATGAGCCGGTATGGATTTTTTTCCGTTTGCTGCTTCTATGGCTTTTTGAGCTGCTTCGGTTATACCTGTGGATTTAAGAGCGGAGATTTCCACAACATCACAGCCTAATTGTTCAGACAGTGCTTTTATATCGATTTTATCACCGTTTTTCTTCACAACATCAATCATATTAACAGCTACAACTACAGGTATACCAAGTTCTGTAAGCTGTGTGGTGAGATAAAGGTTTCTTTCGATGTTAGTACCATCTATTATATTAAGTATTGCATCAGGACGTTCCTGTACAAGATAATTTCTGGCAACCACTTCTTCCAAAGTATATGGAGAAAGTGAGTAGATACCTGGTAAATCAATGATTGTAACATCAGTATGGCCTTTTAATTTACCCTCTTTTTTCTCCACAGTTACGCCGGGCCAGTTTCCCACATATTGATTAGAACCGGTCAAAGCATTAAATAATGTGGTTTTTCCGCAGTTAGGGTTTCCTGCCAGAGCAATTTTTAAATTCATTGTAACTCCTCCTTATAATTATCAATTAGCATAAGCTAACTCATGTCAAAAGCTTTATATATAAATATTTTTGTATTCCTAAGTTAAAATGTAAATCCGCATTTTTAAATTTATCGCCTTATAAATATTTATATAACCAAAAGTTAGTTTACACTAACCATCATTTAAGACTATTCCACTTCTATCATGTCAGCATCGTCTTTTCTCAGGGAAAGTTCATAGCCTCTGACTGTTACTTCAATAGGATCCCCAAGCGGTGCTACTTTTCTTATATAGATTTCAGCATTTTTTGTAATACCCATATCCATGATACGGCGTTTTACTGCGCCTTCTCCATGAAGTTTTACTACTTTTACAGTGCTGCCAATTTGACATTGTTTTAAAGTTTTCATTGTACCCGTCCCCTTTTATATAAATATTTTTTGAGCCATTTCACCACTTATGGCAACTCGGCTTTCTTTAACATTAACAATTATATTTCCATCAAGGTTATTTATTAAGATTACATTTCCACCGACAACAAATCCCAAATTTTCTAAATGTTTTTTTACTTCCGGTTTTCCGCCGACTCTTTTTATAATATTTTCTTCACCCGGGCTTGCAAATGTTAGCGGCATCATAGGAGTTCCCTCTTTCTTATAAATTTTAAGTTAGTATACGGTAATTTAAGTTATCATAAGCTAACTACTAACATAGCATATCAAAAATTATAT
>JAHHUA010000073.1 GCA_020024235.1 Oscillospiraceae bacterium | reverse complement strand
AAACAAGATAAGAAGAACTTTCAGCAAATATATACCCGTTTCCAAGCTGTTGTGGAAACGGGCATTTATATAGTTGTAATAAAAATAATGTTTTATGCTTTAAAACAAGCCAGAGGATGATGGTAATTATGATAAAATAAATAATGAAAGATGAAATGTTTTTGGCAATGAAATCCTCAGAAGCTACTGAAAAAGATGTATATGTGGGCAAAAAGAGTATAAAAGGAAATTTAATTGAATACAGATATTATAAAAATCCTATTAATGTTTTTTGAAAAAACAGTGGTATAACAAAATTAAAAGCAGCAGAATTAAGATACAGTTTTTTAAAAGGTGAAAAGCTGTATCTTATTTTGTGAAAACAGACTATATAACTGTTTAATTATTAAAAAATAAGGCTATAATATTTCTGTTTAGCACTTAAAGTTAATGAGTGCTAAATTAATTGTTAATAAATTGTTAAGTCTATTGACATTTGGAAGATTCCATGGTAAATTATAGACACTGGCACTCATAGTATAAGAGTGCTAAGAATAAGAGGTGAAAGTTTTGCAAATTGATGACAGAAAAATGCAGGTTCTTCTCAATATAGTAGAAACCTACATCAACACGGGAGAGCCTGTGGGTTCAAAATGTGTTGCCAATATGCTGGATAATAAGGTTTCTCCGGCAACTGTCAGAAATGACATGGCAGGACTTTTTGATATGGGACTTTTGGAACAGCCCCATACTTCCGCAGGCAGAATGCCGTCCCATTTGGGATACAGGACATATGTGGACAATTTAATGCAGACAGAAAAACTTTCTGATAAAGATATATGCAGATTTGATGCATTGTTTAATATCAGAAATCCCGACCCTGATAAACTTTTGCAGGATGCGGCTTTTGTCATAGCAGGAATTACAAATTGTGCCGCATTTTCCAGCACCAACACACCGAGAAGTATAAAGGTAAAAAAAATAGAAATTTTGGCAGCAGGCAGAACCACGGTTATAATGATTTTAATGGCATCCAGCGGTGTTATTAAAAATAAAGTATGCCGAGTGGATTTTGAAGTTACCGAACAAATTCTAAAGTTTTTTAAGGCTTTTTGCAACTCGGTTTTGATTGGCAAAAGCATAAAAGATATTTCTGACAGCTTTTTAAATTCTGTGGCAATTTCACTTGGAGAATATTCCAGAGTATTCACACCGCTGATAAGCGGAATAAGTGAACTTTGTAAAGAAATTGCCGATGGTCAGTATTATGTGGCAGGTCTTAACAATCTGCTGGCATATGAGGAATTATCACCTATGGCATATGAATTGTTTGGACTTTTGGACAGCAAAAAGGATATGCAGGAGATAATAGACAGCTGCCATGGTGAAGCAGAACTTATGATAGGAAAAGAAAACAAAAGAATGGAACTTACCGCAGCTTCGGTATTTGTAAAAAAATATCATATAGGAGATCATTCTTCAGGTGCGGTTGGATTAGTAAGTCCTATGAGAGTTGACTATTCAAAAATAATTTCTTATCTTGATTATTTTTCCGATAGGTTGTCGAAACTTCTTTCAGATGTATATGAAGAATAAATTACCCCGAGAGGAGAAAATAAATTGGCAAAAAAAGAAAAAAAAGATGAAAAGTTCATTAAAGCAAACATAAAAGAGGCTGAAAACAATGTTGAAGAAATAAATGATAAAACAGCGGAAACTTCCGAAACAGATGTTAAAGAAACTGATGAAAAATCCGCTGAAATCGAAAAACTTCAAAAACAATTAGACGAACTTAACGACAAGTATATGAGACTTATTGCAGAATATGATAATTTCCGCAAGCGTTCTCAAAAAGAAAAAGATGCAATTTATCCTGATGCAGTAGCTGCAACAGTGGAAAAATTCCTTTCTCTTTCGGACAATTTTGAAAGAGCTATGTCTTTTGAATGTAAGGACGAGGAATTTAAAAAAGGAATAGTTATGATACAAAATTCTCTTTCCGATATTTTCAAGGGACTTAATGTGGAAGCCATAGGTATTCCGGGGGAAGATTTTGACCCGAATTTTCACAATGCGGTTATGCATATAGATGATGAAAGTCTTGGCGAAAATAAAATTACCGATGTATTCCAAAAAGGATATAAAATCGGTGATAAAGTAATAAGATGTGCTATTGTTAAAGTAGCAAATTAAGTGAATTTCACTTATATATAAAACAGTTAAAAATTCAATTTAAATAATATGGAGGAAAATTATTATGGGAAAGATTATCGGTATTGACTTAGGTACAACAAATTCATGCGTATCCGTTATGGAAGGCGGAGAAGCAGTAGTTATCGCAAACGCTGAAGGTGCAAGAACAACTCCTTCTGTAGTTGCATTTTCCAAAACAGGAGAAAGAATGGTAGGTCAGGTTGCTAAACGCCAGGCAATTACAAACCCGGACGGTACAGTAAGCTCCATTAAAAGACATATGGGCAGTGATTACAAAGCAAATGTTGACGGAAAATCCTACACTCCACAGGAAATTTCTGCTATGATTCTTCAAAAGCTCAAAAGTGATGCTGAAGCATACCTTGGTGAAAAAGTAAGTGAAGCAGTTATCACAGTTCCAGCTTATTTTACAGATGCTCAAAGACAGGCTACTAAGGACGCAGGCAAAATTGCAGGTCTTGAAGTAAAGAGAATTATCAATGAACCTACAGCAGCAGCTCTTGCTTACGGTGTAGACAAAGAAAGTGACCAAAAGATTATGGTTTATGACTTGGGTGGCGGTACATTCGATGTTTCCATCATAGAAATGGGCGACGGTGTTCAGGAAGTTTTGGCTACATCAGGTAATAACCACTTGGGCGGCGATGACTTTGATGACAGACTTATCAAATATTTTGTAGAAGAATTCAAGAAATCCAACGGTATTGACCTTTCTAATGACAAGATGGCAATGCAAAGACTTAAAGAAGCTGCTGAAAAAGCTAAGATTGAGCTTTCCGGAATGACAACAGCAAATGTAAATCTTCCGTTTATTACAGCTGATGCTACAGGTCCAAAGCACCTTGACATCAATATCACAAGAGCTAAATTTAATGAACTTACAAGCGACCTTGTAGAAGCTACTATGAAACCTGTCAGACAAGCTTTGTCCGATTCAGGACTCAATGCCTCCGATATTGACAAGGTTTTGATGGTTGGTGGTTCTTCCAGAATTCCCGCTGTTCAGGAAGCTGTAAAGAATATCCTGGGCAAAGAACCATTTAAGGGAATTAACCCTGATGAATGTGTAGCTTTGGGTGCAGCTATTCAAGGCGGTGTATTGGGCGGTGAAGTAAAGGGACTTCTTCTTTTGGACGTTACACCTTTGTCTTTGGGTCTTGAAACACTTGGCGGAGTATTTACAAAGATTATTGAAAGAAATACAACAATTCCTACAAAGAAATCTCAGATTTTCTCTACAGCAGCAGACGGTCAAACATCTGTTGAAATTAATGTTCTTCAAGGCGAAAGAGAAATGGCAAGAGATAACAAACAACTGGGTATGTTCCATTTGGACGGTATTCCTGCTGCTCCAAGAGGTGTACCACAAATCGAAGTTACCTTTGATATAGACGCAAACGGCATTGTTCATGTAACTGCTAAGGATATGGGCACAGGAAAGGAACAAAACATTACAATCACATCTTCCACAAATATGTCTAAGGACGATATAGAAAAAGCAGTTAAAGACGCTGAAAAATTTGCTGAAGAAGACAAGAAACACCGTGAAGAAATAGAAGTAAGAAACAGCGGTGATCAAATGGTTTACCAAACAGAAAAAGCTATAACAGATTTGGGCGACAAAATTTCCGCTGATGATAAATCAAATATTGAAGCTAAGATTAATGAACTTAAAGAAGCACTTAAAGGTACAAACAACGACACTATAAAAGCTAAGACAGAGGAACTTCAAAAGGCATTTTATGATGTTTCTTCTAAGGTTTACCAATCAGCTCAGCAAGCTAATGCTGAACAACAGGCTCCAAATCAGGAACCAAACAATAATAGCAACAATGCAGACCCCAACGTTGTAGACGCTGATTTCAAAGAAATCTAATAAGCTATTATAAGTACAGATTATTCTTCCCCCGATTTTTAAAAGTCGGAGGGAAGAATATTTGACTTTTATGATTTGAAATCAGGTGATGTAAGGAGGGAATACTACATTGGCAGAAAAAAGAGATTATTATGAAGTGCTTGGCGTACAAAAAGGCTGCAGTGATGATGAACTGAAAAAAGCCTACCGTAAAATGGCAAAACAATATCATCCGGACTTAAACCCCGGAGATAAGGACGCTGAGGCTAAATTTAAAGAAGTAAACGAAGCTTATGAAGTATTAAATGATAAAGATAAAAGGGCAAGATACGACCAATTCGGCCATGCGGGAGTAGATCCAAACTATGGTGGCGGCGCAGGATTCGGCGGTTTCGGCGGATTTGAAGGCGGAATTGATTTTGGTGATTTAAGCGATTTATTCGGTGATATGTTCGGCGGATTCGGATTCGGAGGCAGTACCAGAGCAAGAAACCCCAATGCCCCAATAAAGGGAAAAGATATTGACAGCCATATGGTGCTTACATTTATGGAAGCTGTACATGGCTGCAAAAAAGAAGTTTCTGTTTCCCGTATGGAAAAATGTCCTGACTGTGGCGGAACTGGAGCTGAACCAGGTACAGGCAGTGAAACATGTTCTGATTGTAACGGAACAGGCCGCATAAGAGTTCAGCAGAGAACACCTTTTGGTGCAATACAAAGCGAAAAAGTATGTCCAAAGTGCGGCGGTAAAGGCAAGATTATAAAGAACCCATGTAAAAAATGCAGCGGACAGGGCAGAGTCAGAGTTAATAAGAAGCTGGAAGTAAATGTTCCTGCCGGCATTGATGATGGACAAATTTTTGCACTTAGAGGTCAGGGGGATCATGGTTTAAACGGAGGACCTTCAGGAGATGTTAATATTTCCGTAAGTGTAAGACCTGACCCTATTTTTGAAAGAGATGGCGTAAATGTGTGGTGTGAAGTTCCCATTACCTTTACACAGGCAGTTTTAGGTGATGAAATTATTGTACCTACCATTGACGGAAAAGTAAAATACGATATATCCGAAGGTACTCAGACAGGCACAACTGTCAGACTGAGAAACAAAGGTATCCCTTACATAAACTGAAAGGGACGGGGCGACCAGTATGTAAAGGTAAATGTGGAAGTACCTAAAAATATAAGCCACAAACAAAAAGAACTTCTTAAAGAATTTGACAACCTTTCTTCAGATAAAAACTATGAAAAACGCAAAGGTTTCGGAGATAAATTAAAAGAATTTTTTAAAATAGATGACTGATAAAAAAACCACACATTGATTATATTTTCAATGTGTGGTTTTGTTTTATTTCATATTATTTTCGGCACTTTCTATAAAGGCTCTGAAAATATTCCTGTGTTCTTCATAGGACTGCATAGCTTCCGGATGCCACTGTACACCTAAAAGAAAACGGTTATTGTCCATTCCTTCCAAAGCTTCTATAAGTCCGTCTTCACTTTCTGCCGAGATTTTAAATCCCTTTGCCACATCCTTGACCGTTTGATGATGATAGGAATTTACTCCCAACATATCTGTTTTTACGATTAATTTAAGTCTGGTATTATCATAAATTTTATTTTTGTGGGAGGGGATGTATCGGGGATAAGCGTCAATGGTGTGGTTGTTAAATCCGTTTTCGGTAAGATCTTGATATAATGTGCCACCTGCAGCAATATTTAAAAGCTGCAAACCTCGGCAAATTCCCAAAACAGGTTTTTGAGTTTCATTTAAAACATATTTGGCTGCGGCAATTTCCTGCAAATCACGGCTGTTGGAAATATTGCCTAAATTCTTTGACGGAAATTCTCCGAAATGATGAGGCCCCACATCATCACCACCGGTAAACAGTATACCATCAACTCTTTCAAGTGCTTCTTTAATGGTTTTTTCATCATTATAAATTGGAAGAACCATAGGTATACCGCCGGCATTTTCCACAGCTTTTATGTAGTTGTCGGAAACATTGTCAAATTCCATAGGCGGATGAGGATTTTTAGAAGGGTAATCCTCGTCTAAAAATCCGAAATTACAGGTTACAGCAATTATAGGCTTCAAAATATTCAATCCTTTCCTATTTGTTATATATTTCATTGAAATATTTTTGATATAAGGGATAGTTTCTGTCACTGGTATATGAATTAAAGTTAGATTCCAGTTTTTTGTAATTTAAAGTATAGCTTTTTGTAATATTTTCATATTCAGAAATCAAAATGCCGTCTAAATTTTTGGTAAGGTCAACAGGTGCAATAAATGAAATGGGCTGATTAGTATTTTCTTTGCGATGGCAAGGTATTATTCCATAGGTGTTTTGTTCTGTACAGCGCCATTTAACAGCCTCAGCATGAAGATTAGGGGGAATATTGTCTTTTTCCGTACAAGAGGATATAATAACATTTGCACCCAATTCTTTGGCGATTTTAGCAGCTTCATAGCCAAGGCAGTCATTTCCGTTTAATATAGCAAAATTACCTAAAGGTGTTTTAATAACATTTATATCTTCACCTTGAGAAAGCCCCATATTTTTTTCATATGTGTTTAAAAAAAGCTTATCCTGATGGCCGATTATAAAGCCCTTGTTGTCAAATATATAGCTGCGGTTATATATTTTATTGTTCTCATAAAATAAAATTGAACCGGGTTGAACATACATATTGTATTTTTTAGCAAAATTGCTGAAACAACTTACATAAATATCTGCATTCCATTTGCCCATTGTTGCAATATAGTCATTTAAATAAATATCGGTAAATTTCTCAGACATCAGGTTATTTACGATTTTTTTGCCTTTCCAAGGGAAAGTAGCACAGGAAAGCCCAAATAACTGAGGAAAAATCAAAATGGCAGAATGACTTTTTGCGGCGGTTTCAAAATAATTATTAATTATGCGTAAAAAATCAGAAAGAGATTTATATGGCATACAATCATATGCAATGGCAGAAAGTCTTATTCTTTTAAATTTTTCTGCATTTAGCAGTCCATCGGAATATTTAATGTCCAAAAAGTCAATTTCATTTGCAATTTTTGAGCTGCTGTAAAATGTCTGCGCCAAAAAGCTTAAAAATTTCATGTTCAATGGGGTCATAATTTACCTTTCCAAAAGATTTAAATATTTTTTATAAAGAGTTTTGTTTTCTAATTGAAAATTTCTTCTGCGCATATTGGCTAAATTAATTTTAAAATTGTAATTTTTCTTTGGTGTAACAGATTGCTCTCGGATACAGTTTTTAAAATCCGGTGTAAAAAGTATACCTCCCTCATTTGTAACATCAAACACGCAAATATTTCCTGTAACAGCAGCATTTTCACTTCCTATACAGACCCCTTGAGGCATATAGCTGTATAAATCCGTATGTCTTGAAGCTACAATAATATCAGCTCCAAGTGAAACAGCAATTTTTACAACTTCTGGGTGATATATATCGGTATCAACTGCCAAAAAGAAATTGCCAAAAGGTGTTTCTATAATATTTAATGATTCGCCGTTATTTATGCAGTCACGATAAGACAGATTTATATGAGCGGCATTTTGTGCGCCTAATATAACGCCTTTGGGAGAAATCATGCACTGAGTTAAACAGCCATCTTTAATAAATCTGCTGGTTATGGTATATACGCAGTATCGTTTGGAATATTTAATAGCTAAATAGACATATTTAACAGCATTTTCTGCCGTTATATATGCCAAATCACTATTTAAAACCACTATATCTGATTCAATATCCGGAGCGGAAAAGTCAGATACAGCTGTGATTAAAAAACTGTTGTCTGTGTTAAGGCTATTCAAAATAGCAGTGCTCCTTTTTAAAAATTTATATATAAAGTATATCACAATGTAATAATTTAGACAATAGAATTAATAGTGAGTTTATCAAAAATTTACTTTATTTTTTATGGTTGAAATATTAATGAAAATGAGTTAAAATTATATAAATAATATATATTTTAAATTACAGAGGACATCAGAAAATGGAAAATTTTTTTATACAGCCCTTTGATATAGCATATCAAAAATATAAAAGATACATATATATTGCTATAGACGGCAATAGAATTTTTAAAGAGTTTTATATAATTACTGATACAAAAGTAAGC
>JAHHUA010000072.1 GCA_020024235.1 Oscillospiraceae bacterium | reverse complement strand
CCTATATAAAAAATGTGTATCTCAAATGCTTTTTGAAGATATGATTTCAGTTAATTTTGCAGATATTGCAAAACATATTGAGTATGTAGAAAAGGCTTTGGATACATTCGATTACTGCAAAGATATTCCCGAAGAAATATTTTTGGATTTTGTTTTGCCATATCGCACAAACAATGAGGCTTTCAGTCTTTATGCACCGAAGTTTTATGATGAGTTAAAAGATATTGTCAAAGGAAAAAACCGTGAGGAAGCTGCAAAAGCTGTGAATTTTTGGTGCCTTTCAAAAGCTACATATGCTCAGGCTGATGACCGCACTCAAAATGCTCTTGCTACTTACAATGTGGGAAAAGGCCGCTGCGGAGAGGAATCTGTATTTACTGTGGCAGCACTGCGCAGTGTAGGCATACCTGCCAGACAGGTTTACAGTCCATATTGGTCTCACTGTGATGACAACCACGCCTGGACAGAGGTTTACACCGAAAATGGCTGGGAATTTATGGGTTCCTGTGAACCGGAAGATATACTCAATGAAGGCTGGTTTAATAATGCCTCCGGCAGAGCTTTGGCAGTCAGGTACAGAAAATTCGGATTTGATGAAAGAATACGCACTTTTGATGTCAATAATATATATGAAGTGGGAATAACTACTTCTGTTTACAGTAAAACTCATAAAGTCGGTATTTGTGTTACACCTGCTAAGGCAAATATCAAAGTAGGTATTTATGTGATAAACTACGGCAGACCCAGTCTTATTTTAGAAAAAATTACAGATACAAAGGGTTTTGCGGAATTTGAACTGGGACAGGGAGATTTTCTGGTTTTTGCACAAAAAGATGATGAATATGACTTTGTTCAGGGTGGCAGTGAAAGTGAAAAAATCACCCTTGATTTAAGGCGAAAACCCCAAAGAGTGGATTTTGCACTGATTCCGTCAAAAGGTGAAATTAAATGTGGTGAAATTCCCAAAACCGAGGAATATTTTAAGAAATTGGCGTGTCTTAACAGTGAAAGATTAAAAGCTCATAAGCCTGTGGGAGATAAATACAAGGATTTAAGCGGGTATAATTATACCGAAATTGAAAAGTTCCTTAATACTGAAAAATACAGCCAAAAAGAAAAGGAACTGGTGCTAAACACATTAACAGAGAAGGATTTTTCCGATATTACAGCGGAAGTTTTGGAAGATATTGCAGTAAATCTTAAATATCTAACAAATAATAAGGAAGATGAATGGTGGAACATTAAACTTGTTTTGCCGCTTCGTGTCAAAAACGAAACCCTTTATCCACACAGGGAATATGCGGCAAAATATCTGGCTGAACACAATTTGACAACTGCAGAAAGCATTTACAATCATTTAAAAAATTTTAAACACTATGATGAATACAGCCTTACAGGAGTTACTCCCGATTTAAAATCAGTGCTTAAATACGGCTGCCTTACTACAGAAAGCCTTCCGATACATTTTGCACAGCTTTGCAGAGTTATAGGTATACCTGCCGGAATTGTGGCAAACAGAGGTCAAATCGGCTATAAAACCAAGGATTCATTTATGGCATTTGGGGAAAAAGCAACTTCTTTAAACAGCAGAATAAGAATAGAAAATAATCAGGGAAAAGATATTTATATTGATGAGGAAGTTACTTTATGCCTTAGGAATGAAAAGGGAATAGAAGCTTTGTATTTTGAAAATCATAAAATTTTAAAGAATGAACATTTGGATATTGTGGGAGTAAAAGAAGGGGCAAGCTATATTGAAACAGTTTCCAGGCGTGAAATTGACGGTTCGGTTTATGGCTATATGGAGATTAAAAATACAGAAAATGACAAAACTGTTTTTACTGTTGAAGCCATACCTGACCGCACTATGGAAAAAATCCTTTCTGTCAAAATGCCATCAATGCTAGGTGAACTTAATGGCAATCAGGTGGTGGCATTTATTGATAATTCCATGGAACCTACCGAACATTTTCTTAATGAGATTTTGGAAAATATGGAAGAACTTCAGAAAAACAATGTAAAAATAAAACTTTACACCCACAGAAAAGAGAAAAATGAAATTTTAAACAAAGTGCTGAATTTAGACTTTGTGGAATTTACCTATGCTGAATTTACACATGAATGGGATATACTCAGACAAAATATGGAAATAGGGGATTTTCGTCTGCCTTTTATTACAGCAGTTCAAAACGGTATGGGACTTTATTCCTTTGCAAATTACAATGTAGGTACTGTTAAACAAATTAATCATATTTTTGAAGTTAAAGGGAAGTAAGCCGTGGAATTTTTAAAAGATGTGAGAACAAAACTTGATAAAATCGACTGTGAAATGATAGCTTTATTTTTGAAAAGAATGGAAATTTCCGAAGAAGTTGCAAGGATAAAAAGCAAAAACGGACTGCCTGTTTTTGATGCTGAAAGAGAAAAACAGAAACTTTTACACAGCGTTCAGGGAATAAAAGACACTGACAGAGAAGATGTGTTGGAGTTTATGCAGTTTTTGATGGATAAAAGTAAGGAAAGGCAACAAAAAACAGCGGGGAAGTAAAGCAAATATAATATTAATGTATCATGTATTACCACACATATAGTTAAAATAACTGAAAATAGTCATTTTGAGCAAAAAAATTGTAAAATTCTATTGTAAATGCTGAAAAATAATGTTATTATATAGGTTATGAAAGAAATAATTTTCGTAAATCGGAAATTTACAGCCTAAAAAACTCCTGAAAACCTGTAGCAGGAGATTATATTAAAATATGTGCCGAAACAGGCGGCAGAACGGAGAATTCCATTGGTTAGAAATGATTTAAGAAATATTGCTATTATTGCCCATGTTGACCACGGAAAGACTACATTGGTTGATGAAATGCTTAAACAGGGCGGTGTTTTCAGAGAAAATCAAGTTGTTGAAGACAGAGTTATGGACAACGGCGATTTGGAAAAAGAAAGAGGAATTACAATCCTTGCAAAAAATACTTCCGCATATTATAACGGTGTAAAAATTAATATTATCGATACCCCCGGACACGCTGACTTCGGCGGTGAAGTAGAACGTGTCCTCAAAATGGTAAATGGTGTTGTACTTTTGGTTGACGCATTTGAAGGCCCAATGCCTCAGACAAGATTTGTTCTCCAAAAAGCTTTGGAACTTGGGCACAAAATAGTTGTAGTTATCAATAAAGTTGATAAGCCCGAAGCCAGATCTTATGAAGTTGTTGATGAAGTTTTGGAACTTCTTTTGGATTTGGATGCAAGCGAAGAACAGCTTGATTCTCCAATAGTATTCTGTTCAGGACGCCAGGGAAAAGCAGGTGTTTCTCCTGAAAAGCTTGACAATAATTTGGGACTTTTGATGGAAAAAATCATTGAAAACATTCCGGCTCCCGAAGGCGACGATACAGCTCCTACACAAATTCTTTGTTCTTCTATAGATTACAATGAATATGTGGGCAGAATTGCAATCGGAAGAATAGAAAGAGGAAGTGTTAAGGTAAATCAGGATGTTATGGTATGTGATTACCATGACAGCCATGCCCCTTATAAGGGAAAAATTGTAAGTCTTTATGAAATAGAAGGACTTAAACGTGTTCCCTGTGAAACTGCCAAAGTCGGTGATATTGTATGTTTCTCAGGTATTGAAAATATCACAATCGGAGATACAATATGTGCAACATCTGCAGTTGAACCCCTTCCGTTTGTAAAAATCAGTGAACCTACCGTAGAAATGACATTCTCTGTAAATGACAGTCCTTTTGCAGGCAGAGAAGGAAAATTTGTTACTTCCCGTCATTTAAGAGACAGACTTTACAAGGAACTTCTCAAAGATGTTTCACTTAAAGTTAAAGATGGCGATTCCGCAGATAGTTTTATCGTATCCGGCAGAGGTGAAATGCACCTTTCAATTCTTATTGAAAGTATGCGTCGTGAGGGTTATGAATTTCAGGTTTCCACACCCCGTGTACTTTATCACGAAATTGACGGTAAAAAATACGAACCTATGGAAAGAATTCTCCTGGATGTTCCCGAAGAATATATGGGTTCTGTTATGGAAAAAATGGGCTCAAGAAAAGGTGAACTTCTTCATATGGCACCACAGGGCAGTCGTATGAGAATTGAATTTAAAATTCCTGCAAGAGGTTTGTTTGGATATAAGAGTGAATTTATGACAGATACAAGAGGTGAAGGTATATTAAACTCTGTATTTGACAGTTACGAACCATACAAGGGAGATATTCCTACCCGCCATGTTGGTTCTCTTATTGCCTTTGAAGCCGGTACATCTATCACCTACGGTCTTTATAATGCTCAGGAAAGAGGAGTTCTCTTTATAGGTCCCGGTGTTCCTGTTTATGAAGGTATGGTTGTAGGTATGTCTCCAAAAGGCGATGATATAGCAGTAAATGTATGTAAGAAAAAACACGTTTCCAATATGAGAGCATCAGGTTCCGATGACGCTTTAAGACTTGTTCCACCGAGAATATTCAGCTTGGAAGAAGCTATTGAATTTATGGCTGATGACGAACTTTTGGAAGTTACACCTAAGGCATTCCGTCTTAGAAAGAGAATTCTCAGCAACTCAGGCAGAATGAAAGCTAATTCTAAAAAGTAAATAAAATAATAAAAACTCCCCCGAATATTTTCGGGGGAGTTTTTTATAATAAGGAAAGATTGTTTTTATGAGTTTTAAGCCAGCTATTTAGTTGGATTTTCACAAATACCAATAAAATAAATATTGTTATGATTATCAGTAAGCATATAAACAAAGGGTCTGTCCAAAATTATTTCTGTGTCAATAGTATCACTTCCGCCGCCTCCCGTCATTATTTCTATTGTAAATGCGGAGGCTTCCACACCTTTTTCATGGATTTTTAAGCGTGCTTCCTGTTTAATATCACTGATACATGCTCCTTCATCGGTTATATCAGTAAAATCAGCACTACTAAATGCTTTTTCCATACCTAAAGATGTTAGCATACTCATTAAATCTGTTTTGGATGTTATATCAAATTTAGGAACTTTCCATGTTACCTCACCAAAACGGACTTTTCCGCTGTTTTCTATTTGTTCAAAATCAAATAAAGTCAGCAGTTCGTGAATTTTTTCCGAATCAGAAATAAGTTCATTTGGTGAAATACCCTCATTAGGTAAAGCAAATACCATACTATAATTATTTTTCATGGAAAGTTCACCAACAATAGCTTTTTCAGTAATGGCATAGTATTGGATATTTTTTTTATTCATAAATTCTGCTTGAATATCACTGCCATCAGAAAGGTGGAATTTATCTTTGGCAGTTTGATTTTCATCAAATTCCCATATCCATTCATCATTAAAATAAACAGTGTTCAATATTGTCATAAGTTCATCGCCACGGAAGTCAAACTGGGGGTTAAGAAGTCCTGCTGTGTTGTCAGAAACCCATTTAGCCATAGTTTCTTTGGTTTCATCAGAAGAAAAATCAGCGGCAAAAGATTGTGAATAAAAATATTCTGCTGCATTTTTAATAAATTCATCTTTAAAATTATGGTTATAATTGAGCCAAATTGAGTTGGCAATATTAAATTTAAGTGAATTGGTTTCTTTATAAAGATGATTATATAAATTTCTGCATTGCTCAGACAGATATACCTTGTCATTTACACCCAATAAACTGAGCATTTCTTTAGCAGTTTCTCCTTTTGCGCCATTTGCTGTAAGAGCCAGTGTATAGTATAGAGAAATAGGGGAATAAACAAAATTTTCCTTGTTGTTTTTTACAAGTTCCGCAGTGGTTTTACAACTAAAATCCTGAATTGATTTATAGAAATTTTCATCAACAGGGTAATTTTCCTTTAATTCTTTTCTGGCATTGTAGTCGTTAACCTCATAAGCTTTAGGCAGCGTTACTTCAGCCAAAGCTTTTTTCAAATTAATATTTTTAGAGGATTGCCCGGCATTAGATGAATTGCTTGATAAATCAGGGTTTAAACTGCCTTGAGAGGATTGCTCAGCATCAGATGAATGGTCTGATGTATCAGAGTTTGAGTTGATTTGAGAGGATTGCTCAGCATCAGATAAATCATCTTCTAGGCGAGGGTTTGTTTTGCTGATTGAACTTGTGGGTGTGTCCATAATATCTCTGCTCATTTTCGGCAAAATCAATGCTGCACTTATAATAATTGCGGCACAAGCAGCTATAGCTACTACTTTTGCCCAGCGTGGGTTAGTTTTTGCCTTTCTTTTATTTTCTGCATTTTCGATTAAATCATCTTCAATATTTGTGATTGCATCATAAAGTTTTTTCTCTTTCATATGTAAATTTCCTCCTTTGTCAAAACATCTTTAAGTTTGTTTCTCAAACGAAAAAGTTTTCCGGAAATGACACTTTCGGTAACATTATTTTCTTTTGCAAGACTTTTAGAACTGTCCCCAAACCAATACTTGCGTATAAATAAATCTCTGTCCTCAGTATCCAAAGAATAGAGCCATTTTTCAATAATTTCCGTGAGAACATTTGTTTCCAAACTGTCGATAATATTGCTGTCATCAGGTACACACTCGGTAAGCTCATCTAAAATAAGTCCGCCGCCTCGTTTTTGAGCATGATCACTGTGGTATCTGTTTATAGAAATATTTCGGGTAATTCTGCCAAGATATGCCATAAGAGAATTAGGTTTTTGAGGAGGCATAGTATTCCAAGCAGTCATGTATGTGTCATTTACACATTCTTCGCTGTCCTGAAAATTGGCTACAATATTAAATGCAATTCTTTTTAAAAGTTTTCCATATTTTAATTCAGTTTCATGTATCGCATTTTCACTTCTGCCCCAGAAAAGCTGAATTATCTTCATATCTTCCATATATTTTGCCTCCTTTTTGAGTCCTCATATATACAGACAGTTTTAAAATGAAAATATTTGCTGCAATTTATAAAATTATATATTTTTTATACAAACATTTGTTGCTAAATAAAACAGGGCACAGATATATAAATCTGTGCCCTGTTTTTATCTTAATAAATTTGGTTTTTAGGTATTATTAAGCTTTATTTCTGAGGATTTTTTGAATATTCTTTTTATAAGCTTCTACACCCGGCTGGTCAAAAGGATTGATTTTATCCAAAATACCGTTAATTGCACAAGATCTTTCAAGGAAGTAAATCAAATTTCCCACATTGTAAGCATCAAGTTTCGGAATTGTAATTTGAATTACAGGTACATTTCCCTCATTATGTGCTTTGATAACACCATCAATAGAGGAATTGTTTATATCAGAGAGTTTTTGGTTTGCCACATAGTTTAAATCATCTGCATTTTCTTCATCAAAAGGTATTTCACAGATACTGTCCACATTTTGGAATTTAAAAACGGTTTCAAACAAAATAGGTGAGCCCTCCTGTATAAATTGTCCGATAGAGTGGAGGTCTCTGGTGTAAACTGCCACTGTGGGTAAAACACCAATGCCGTTTTTACCAAGACTTTCGCCATAAAGTTGTCTGTGCCATTGAAGAAAAGTTTCGGCACAGGGTTCAAATGTGGCAATCATTTCCACATTTTTGCCTTTGTCAGCCAAATATTTTCTCAAAGCTGCATATTCATAACAACTGTTGTTTTCTGGTACAGCATATTCTTTTTCTCCGTCATAAGCACCACGAAGAAGTTCATCTATGTCAATACCGCTTACAGCTATTGGAAGAAGTCCCACAGGAGTTAAAACTGAATATCTTCCTCCGATATTTGACGGAACAACTAAGGTTTCATATCCAACTTTATTGCAAAGACTGCGGAGAATACCCTTTTCTGCATCTGTTGTGCAGAAAATTCTATCTTTAGCACCATCCTGACCATATCTTTTTTCCATATAGTTTCGGAGAATTCTAAATGCTGCGGAAGGCTCTAAAGTTGTTCCGGATTTTGAAATAACATTGACACTTACTTCTCCTTTATCGCAGATTTTAAGGATGTTTTCTATGTAAATTCCGCTTAAATTATGTCCCAAAAAATAAATTTTCGGATTGTCTTCAGTTAAATCATTGTAATTTTGTGATTTAAGAAGTTCAATAACAGCTCTTGCACCACAGTAGGAACCACCTGCTCCGATTACAATTAAAATATCGCTTTGTTTTCTGATTTTTTCTGACAACATTTTTATTTTGTTAAGTTCAGTATCGGATATGTGCATTTTTACCCAGCCTGTCATATTTTTGTCTGCAGGCAAATTGTTTTCCAAAGTTTCATGAGCTTTAGAAATATCATAATTTTTCATATTAAAGTCTTTTTCATTTAAAAATTTCTGTACAGTTATATTCATAAAAA
>JAHHUA010000071.1 GCA_020024235.1 Oscillospiraceae bacterium | reverse complement strand
CAGCTATGAAAACAATAAAATTTCTAAAATAGCTACTAAAGCGCTTTCTAAAACAAGCATAGAAGATGTTTGCTATGATACAATAGGTGCTGCAAAAATGAATCATAAATTCTCAATCGAAATTCCTACTATGAAAGCTTGTAATCAAAAATCCAGTGGACGCTGCTGGCGTTTTGCCGCTCTTAATACATTGAGAGAAGAAATCGGAAAGAAAACAAATGTAGAAAATATAGAAATTTCTCAAAACCATATTTCATTCTTTGATAAACTGGAAAAGGCAAATTATTTCTTGGAAACTATAATTGAAACAGCTGACAGACCTGTTAATGACAGATTGGTAAACTGGATGTTGGCTTCTCCTGTCAGTGATGGTGGTCAATGGGATATGTTTGTAGCTCTTGTCAAGAAATACTGGCTTGTACCAAAGGAAGCAATGCCTGAAACTTATCAAAGCAACCATACAGATAGCATGAACAGAATTTTAAACACAAAACTTCGTGAATATGCCGCTGAATTGAGAACAATGATAGCTAACGGAAAAAATATCAATGATGTTGAAGTGCGTAAGGATGAAATGCTGGGTGAAATTTATAATGTTCTCTCAGTATGTCTTGGAAATCCTCCTAAATCCTTTGACTTTGAATATGTGGATAAAGATAAGGTCTACCATGTGGAAAAAGATTTGACTCCGGAAACCTTCTACGAAAAATATATCGGTGTAAACCTTGATGAATATGTAAGTATAATCAATGCTCCTACAGCTACAAAACCTTTTAATAAAGCATATACTGTTGACCATTTGGGCAATGTGGCAGAAGGCAACCCGATTTGTTATTTAAACCTAGAAATCAGTGAGTTTAAGAAAGTTGTAATTGAACAGCTTAAAAATAAGCAAGTAGTTTGGTTTGGCAGTGATGTAGGTAAATTCGGCAGTGGTAAAGAAGGAATTTGGGCAACAGAATTGTATGATTATGAAACTCCTTTTGGCATAGAAATGAATATGAATAAAGGTGATATGCTTGACTATGCACAAAGCTGTATGAACCACGCAATGGTTATCACAGGAGTAAATCTTATAGACGGCAAAACCCCTGATAAATGGAAGATTGAAAACAGCTGGGGTGATGAAAACGGCAATAAGGGCTACTATATTATGAGTGATGACTGGTTTGACAAGTATGTATATCAGGCTTGTGTAAATAAAAAGTATCTTTCTAAGGAACAACTGGATATTTTAAATGAAGACAAAATTATACTTGAACCATGGGATCCTATGGGTACATTGGCTTAATTAAATGATTACATACAAAAATCCACCCGTTTTACGGGTGGATTTTTTGTATTATTTTCCTGTAAGGGGATTGTATCTGGTGTAATTATTGCTGCTTTGTGGAGATGATGTCAATACACTGGATGAACAGCGTTTCAATGGAATTGAAACATAACGACTGAAATCAGTTCTCAGTTTTTCATCAACTAATTCCAAAGTGTCAAACCCTGTGTTATAATTGTAGAAATAAAAACCTTTTTTATCTGCAGAACGGTTTGAACGATACATAAATGTCATCTTAACCGGCATTTCACCGTCATGAGCAAAGTCAATAAACTGCGGATTTGAATTCTCTGTCAATAAAGCAGTAATTTCCTTTTTATATGGGGAACGATTGGTTACATGAAGGTTCATATCCTTGTGAATATCACCTTCGGGAATATCTCGGAAGTTTAATACCCATTTATAATTAGTATGTTCAAAAGTTACATTTCTTTCACTATCTCTGATATATTCAATAAGTTCAGCGGGAAGAATAAATTCTGAGCCTAATTTAATGGTTATATCACGAGTGTCCGACTGGTCAATAATTCGTTTTATTTTTTCTGTATCCAATTCCTTTTCAAAGGCTCTAAAGTCATATTGAGGGTCATTTTTAAAGTGATAAGGGTCCTCATCAGCTTCTTCATCGGAATAATAAGGTCTTACTGTAACTCTGGCAACTGCCTTATATCCGTTGTCATCAGTGGTAACTGTTATTGCAGCTGTGCCTTTGGATTTTCCTTTTACATTGCCGTATTCATCAACTTCTGCTATTTCTTCGTTGCTGGTTTCCCAGGTACATTCCGTATTTGCAGCTGTAAAAGGAGTAATTGACGGCTTTAACCTTATAACATCATCTACTCTGATATTATAGGTTTCACGGTCAAATGATACACCTGTTACCTCGTCTTCACCTGTAGGAGGTTCACCGTCTTTTGTAACATAAATGATTTTGGTAAGTGTTATACCATTGGCAGCTTTAATTGTAAGTTTTGTTTTGCCAAGCTGCATACCTCTAAGCTGCATTTTTTGCTGGTTAAACTGAACAATGTCAGTATCATGAACATAGTAACGCAGTCGCTTGTCTTTTGCCGTGTCCGGTCTTACAACATAAACATTTTCTATATCGATTGTTGTATATAGTTTAATTATAATTGGTCCGTCGCCAAACAGTGTATCCTCAATGTTTTGAGGTGTTGTAGGTGGTTTTGGCGGTTCAGGCGGCTTAGGTGGTTCCGGAGGCTTAGGGGGATCTTTAGGTTTAACTAATATTTGATAAACTGCACTATCAAAGTAAGGGGCATCTCTTTCAAATTTAATAGTAACTTTTTGTTCTTTACCATTAGGAAGTTTGCCAGCAGTAAGAATATCATATTTATCAGTATATCTAAACTTTATTAAATCGGTTTCATTATAGCCATCAATAGTAGCCGTAAATTTTAAATCATCTTTCAGTTCATTTGGCATTTTTATTTCAATGTATTTTTCTTCTTCCTCATACATTTCAGCGGGAATCCCTGCTATAAGTGTAGTAATATCATCTTCTTTTGGAAGTCTTATTGGAATTGTAAGTTTAATAAAATGCTCTTTTTGATCTTCTCCGGAGGTTCGGTGTGTATTATTATAAAGCTCTCGGATATAAATGTCAATTTCTTCATCTACTCTTGAACCAGGTAAAATGTTAATTGTAGCTTTATGATTTCGTTTTGAATATCCGTTTTCATCTTGATTTTTCTGTGCATATTCACCAAGTTCAATTTTTACAATATTTTCTTTTCCTGAACTCCATTTTAATTTAAAATTTTCGCTTACATTTCTTTCTACATTTGGTTCTTTTTCAAGTAAATTATTATCAAAAAAGACTTCTAAATCAAGAATTTCTCCAACATTAACGGGGTCAATAGTATCTCCATTATAATATACTTTCTTCCCATTTGCCCCATTTACTGTTACATATTGCTCATCGGGAAACTCATTCATTTTTGCATCATAATTATCTGCTATTCTTCTATAGGAAGCAGCCTGATCAAACATATCCTCACTAATAACAAAAAAACCATAGTCAGGGTCAAATTTCATCAAGCCTTCATCTATAATAACATTCTTTGGTACAATATATGCTAATGTAAGTTTTCGTACGATTTTTCCCTGTGGATTTATATCATATTTAGGTTTATAAGTTGTACTGTCAAAAGAGTCGTTTTTATTAATAATATGTCTATTAAACAGGTCATCAAGTATATGTTTATGATCTTCTAATGTGAAATACTGCTCTATATCTGATATACTTACTAAATCAGGGGCGTTATATGGCAAAATAGAATGAGCCAGTTTAATTCTTGTATTGATATCACCTTTCGGATTAGATGGAGAAATTGTATAAGGAGCCCTGGGAGATCTTCTATATAGATCGGAAGATACAGAATTTTCATTAGCAAAAAAAATATCATATATTTTTTCATCAGAAACTTGAATTTTATTGTCATCATCCAAAAAATCATATATTGAGTCCTCTGGAGGATAAAGAAAATTGTTGCTATAACCAATCTTAATAGGCAAAACATATTCTTCAGAAAGATTTGCAGGTACTTCTTCGGGTTTTATATCATCTGTAGGTTCATCAGCATATGCCATAATGTTTATCATGGAAGGCAGCATTATTGCCAATGCCATAAAAATTGCAAGTAATTTGTTAGTTTTCAAAATTAATTCCCCCTGTGGTTTTTATGCAGAATATTGCTATAAAATGTTGTTATAAGTTGAATAATGGCATGAACTTTCCTATACATTATAACATATTATTTTGAAAAAAACAGTGCTTTTATAAAATTTAATAAAGATTTTTATAAATAAAATTTATTATATTATTTATTTATTATGGACAAAATGTATAAAAAAACACAATTTTGTAAAAAAGGCTACTCAAAAGTAAATTTATGTGGTAGAATAGGGATGTATGAAATCGCTGCAAAATATATCGAAAATCAGTGATAATAAAAAAACGGAGGTGCTGGTTAATGGATAAACAGCAGAAAAAAGAACTTAAAGTTTTTGCAACAAATATCCGCATTGAAACAATAAAAGCTTTAGGACATTTGGGATTCGGTCATGTGGGAGGAGCTTTCTCAATAGCTGATACAATAGCAGTTTTGTACGGCGGCATGATGAAAATAGACCCTAAAAATCCAAAATGGGCAGACAGAGATTATTTGGTATGCTCTAAAGGTCATGCAGGCCCGATTATTTACTCCACATTGGCTATGAAAGGTTATTTTCCAAAGGAAGAATTGCTTACAATCAATAAGCCGCACACACATCTCCCCAGCCACTGTGACAGAAACCTTACTACAGGTATTGATATGACAACAGGTTCTTTGGGTCAGGGTTCATCTTTGGCAGTAGGTATTGCTGCAGGCAACAAATTGGACAAAAGAGATAATTATACATATCTTATTATGGGCGATGGTGAAATTCAGGAAGGTCAGGTTTGGGAAGCAGCCGGATATGCAGCTCAGCAAAAACTGGATCACCTTATTGCTTTTGTTGACTGGAATAAAAGACAACTGGACGGTACATTGGAAGAAATCAATGACTATTCCAATATATCCGAAAGATTTGAAGTATTTGGCTGGCATGCTGTAACAGTGGACGGACATGATGTTGAAGCTGTTTGGAATGCAATAGAGGAAGCTAAAAAGGTTAAAGATAAGCCAAGCTGTATTGTTTTGGATACTGTTAAGGCTAAGGGCTGCAGCTTTGCGGAAGATACAGCAAATTGCCACCATATCACAATTAATGAAGAACAACTCAAGGAAGCTTTGACAGCACTTGAAGCACAACTTGCAAAGGAGATGGCAGAATAATGGCAGTAAAACCTATTAATCAAATGACAAGTGATACAGAAATGAGAAAGGTATTTTGTGCAACTCTCATTGAACTTGCCAAAGAAAATAAAGATATAGTTTATTTGGACGCAGACCTTAGATCTGCCTGTGGAATGGCACCTTTTGCCAATGAATACCCTGAACGCAGTTTTAATGTGGGTATTGCAGAGGCTAATATGATAGGTGTTGCCTGTGGTATGTCAGCAACAGGTAAAATTCCTTTTGCTCATTCTTTTGGTACATTTGCAACAAGACGCTGTTTTGATCAGATTTTCCTTTCAGGCGCTTATGCAAAGGCAAATCTTAAACTTATAGGCTCTGACCCCGGTGTAACAGCGGCATTTAATGGTGGAACACATATGCCTTTTGAAGATTTGGCACTTATGAGAGCAGTTCCCACAGCCAGAATAGTAGAACCCAGCGACCCTGTACAGTTAAAATCAATTCTTCCTCAAATTGTCAATCATTATGGTGTTGACTATATCAGAATGAAGAGAAAGAAAACTGTTTCTGTTTATGAAGAAGGTACTGAATTTGAAATAGGCAAGGCATATAAAATTTGTGATGGAAATGATGTTACAATTATTGCCGCAGGTATTATGGTAGAACAGGCTGTAAAAGCTGCCGAAGAACTCAGAAAAGAAGGAATAAATGCCAGAGTTTTGGATATGTTTACCATTAAACCTTTGGATACAGAAGCTGTTTTGGCTGCTGCCAAGGAAACAGGCTGCATTGTAACAAGTGAAAATCACAATGTAATAGGCGGACTTTCTTCTGCTGTTTCTGAATTTGTGGTAAGAAACTGCCCTGTACCTATGGAATTTGTAGGAGTGGAAGATGAATTCGGACAGGTTGGTTCCGAAGACTTCCTTATGGAAGAATACAAACTCACAGCTGCAAATATTGTAGAAAAAGCAAAGAAAGCTGTTTCAAGAAAGTAATATATTATCCGAAAAAGTCCTGCATGAAATGGCTATGACTTTTATTATGACAGAGGATTTAAATTTAAAAGACAGTTAATCTTAAATATATTTTTAATTCAATATAAATGGCGTAAAAATATCCCCTATGGACTTTAATAACCATAGGGGATTTAATTTTTTTAAAGAGTAAACTATGCCAAAAATCCTTCAATAATTTTAGCCTCTGCTTCAGCTTCGGTAAGCCCTAATGTGCGGAGCTTGAGAATTTGTTCACCTGCAATTTTTCCTATGGCAGCTTCATGGATAAGTGCTGCATCATTATTTCTTGCAAGAAGTCTGGGGCTGGCATCAACAATGGCGTTGTCAGCAATAATGGCATCACATTCGGAGTGGCCTGAGCAGGGAGCATTTCCGATAATTGTAGAAACATAGTTCTGACGGGAATTGTCTTTTGCCACAGAGTGGGAGATAATATCAGCACCTGAACCTTCACCGTTTAATTCAACTTCAAAGAAAGTGTCTGCAATTTGGTCGCCGTCTGTGAGTATTCTTTCCTTGATTATAAGTTTTGCACCTGCTGCTGCTGTAGCGGTGGTTTTTCTTACAGATTTAGTAACACCGCTGATTTGTGATGTGTTCATTTCCAAAAGTGCATTTTCTTCCAAATGAATTTCAGTTACAGGGTCAATGGTGCGGGAACCTGTTCCGTTTCCTGTACCGATATGTTTTTCTTCATATCTTACACGGGAGTTTTTGCCGATGAAAAATCTGTGAATACCATTGTGGCTGGAAGATTCTTCGCCGTCCGTATGAACACCGCAGCCTGCTGCAATAACTATATCACAGTTATCTCCAATAAAAAAATCATTGTAAACCAAATCGTCAACATTGCCATGAGTTACACAGGCAGGAATGGAAACAGTTTCATTTTTAGTACCGGGAACTACATTTATATCAATTCCCGGTTTGTCTTTTTTAGGAGTAATTATAATATTTTTTGTGGACTGCATACTTGCACAGGAACCATTTTCTCTTATGCTGTAAGCACCTTTAAATACATCTGAAAAATCTGTTATTGCTTCCAAAAGTCCTTTTGTTATATCGTTAAATAAATTAGCCATTTAATATTTCCTCCTGTTTACAGCAAGCAGAAACAGCAGCCTGATTTTTAAGGATATACTGCATCATTTCTTCACTTGAACCCCGTTTTTGAACCTGACCTTCCGAAACCATGATTATTTCATCTGCAATACGCAAAATGCGTTCTTGGTGGGAAATTATAATCAATGTACCTTTTAGATTTTTATGCATATCATTAAAAACCTGAATGAGATTTTTAAAACTCCAAAGATCAATACCGGCTTCAGGTTCGTCAAAAATGGACAGGCAGGTATGGCGGGCAAAAATAGTGGCTATTTCAATTCTCTTTATTTCACCGCCTGACAAAGTTGAATCAATCTCACGGTTTAAATAATCCTTGGCGCAAAGCCCAACACTGCCGAGAATTTGACAAAGCTGGTCATTTTCCATACTTTGACCTGAGGCAATTTCCAAAAGTTTTTTTACTGTTATGCCTTTAAATCTTACAGGCTGCTGAAAAGCAAAGCTTATACCTTTTCTAGCTCTTTCGGTGATGTCCAGGTTTGTTATATCTTCACCATTTAATAAGATTTTTCCTGATTGAACAGGTTCTATACCGGCTATAACACGGGCAAGAGATGTTTTTCCTCCTCCGTTTGGACCTGTAATAGCTACCAGTTTGCTTTCTTCTACATCAAGACTTATATTATTCAGCACCATTTTGCCATCAGGAGCAGACCAGCATACATTTTTTAAACTGAGCATTTATACCTCTTTCCAGCGGTAATGAGCCGCTTTTTATATAAATAATATATAGTATACTGTATGGGTATAAATTAAAATTACCGCATACAAGTGAATTTGGTTTTACAAATCCATAAATATTTTATCACGGCTTACGGATTATGTCAATAATTGCCGAATATATATTACACCTTTTTAGTATATTTTTTTAAATAAAAAAGGTTATAATAATAATGAACAAAATCAGTCAGATTCATGCGGAAAAATAAAAAATTTTGCAGTTACATAACAGTATATAAAATACTATTAAAATAAGAAATTAAGAAACATAATAAAAATTATAATTAAATTAGGAATGACTTTTG
>JAHHUA010000070.1 GCA_020024235.1 Oscillospiraceae bacterium | reverse complement strand
TCATAGCTGTTTCTGTAATTATTTAAGCTTTCCATGCTAATTTTGTTGAATTGTTTCATCTTTCATCTCTCCTTTATCAATTAAATCTTTTATTTCGCTTTAATATTAGCACAACACTTTAACTTTTGCAATATTATAATTAAATCAAATTACAACTTTGTCATTTACAACAATTTTTTACTAACAAAACCCGCAAAATCACTAAATTTTGATTTTGCGGGTTTAAATATTACTTTTTGTTCATCAAAATGTCAATTACATTCATATCAACAGCAGCCATACCTACTTTTGACAAAACTCCGATATTGTTGATTGTATCTTCAACAGTTGCACTAACAATACCATCTGTTTTTTCAGCAACGGTTCCTGCCAAAGCAAGTCTTGCTGCTATTACAGCTTCACCTGCACAGGTAGCAAGTTTAAGAGCACAGCCATCTTTTGCACCATCACACATCATACCTGCAATGCTGGCATAAATGTTCTTCATGGCACCATGGATTTGTTCATCATTTCCGCCAAACATCCATGTAATTGTTGCAGCAGCAGATGCTCCGGCAAGAAATGCACCACATACAGGGGAAAGTCTGCCTACCATTACTTTTTGTCTTGCAGTAAGCATAATACTGAGGAACATACCTCTGAGCATTTTTTCTTCATCATACTTCATAAACTGAGCTGTAGCAATAATTGGCAAGGTTGTTTGGAAACCTTGATTTCCGCTTCCCAAAACTGTCATAGCCGGATAGAGTCCGCCGCCCATTCTACAGTCAGCAGCAGCAGATACGGTACTTTTTACATAATTGGTCAAGTCATTTGGAATAATGCCTTTTTCCATCATTTCTCTAAGTCTTTTTCCTGTACAAAGACCATATTCATTTTTAAGACCCTCTTCAGATGCTGCCAAGTTCATATCTCTTGCTTCACGAAGGAATGTAATTTTATCAAAGTCTATTGTTTCTGCAGTTTTTACAAGTTCAGAAACTGTGTATTCAGAAATATCAAAATCTTTTTCCTCTTTATTTTCAGCAACTTCTTTGTCAAGAATTGTTTTTCCGTTTTTAACAACTTTTACAAGGTTATCATGTTTATCCAATGTAATTGTTTCAACAGTTTCTTTTGTATTGGAGGCAATTACATTTATGTAAAAACGGGTGTCATGCATAGCTTCCATTTCTACAAAGTTTTTGTTCAAAAGTTCATATGCTTCCTCAACAAGCTTATCATTTACATTTTTGAAGATTTCCATTGTGTTGTTTTCTTTTGTGAGCAAGTATCCCAAAGCGGCAGCTAAAGGTATTCCTGCCTCTCTGGTATTGGGAATCTTTACACAAAAGGCATTTTTAAATATATTTGAGCTTACTTTTAAAACCAGTTTTTCTGCGGGATTTTCCAGGTATCTGCAAGTATTTGATACTGCAAGACCGATAGCAACAGGTTCTGTACATCCCATACTGGGTTTCATTTCCGACTTTACATAATCAATAAGTTTATCCGTATTCATACCTAAATCTCCTAACATAATTTGTACTACACTTTTATTATATGCATATTTTCCGTTAAGTCAATTAAAAGAACAATAGTTTTCTTATTTACTACATATTTATATAAAATATAACATTTTTTATATTAGTTTATATAATATATTACCTATAAGTTTATAGATTTTATCAATATATAACTTATTTAGTCATATAAATCTATTCCATTTATATCCACTCTTGCATGAATAAGCGGAATTTCAGCAGGTTTTTCACTGCCTATTTCAATATTTTCAAGGAAAAGCTTTTCTGCATCTGCTATAGTTTCAGGTTTATTTGTAAGCATTTGGGCTATCACATCACCTTTTTTGACATAACAGCCTATTTTTTCTTTCAAAATAATACCTGCACCAAAGTCAATGCTGCTTTCTTTAGTTTCTCTTCCTGCTCCCAATATTACAGATGATATACCGCATTTTTCAGTATTTATATTGCTAATATACCCTTCTCTGTCAGCTAAAACATTATGATGAACTTCAGCTCCGGCAAATATGCTGTAATCTTCCAAACAATCAGGGTTGCCACCCTGTGCTGTAATCATATCTTTAAACTTAGTTAATGCTTTTCCGGATTTTAATGCGTCCTCAACCATTCTAATGCAATCTTCCCTGCTGCCCTTCTGTGCTGCTACCAACATATCAGCCGCAAGTTTTTTACAAAGCTCTGTAAGGTCTGATGGGCCTTTACATTTAAGTGTTTCTGCCGCTTCTATAACTTCGACGGCATTTCCGATGGCATTTCCCAAAGGTCTGTCCATATCGGTAATTAAAGCCACCGTCTTTCTGCCTGCACCTTCACCAATTTTAACCATAGTTTGTGCCAGTTTTACAGCCATTTCTCTGGTTTTCATAAAAGCTCCGCTGCCTGTTTTTACATCTAAAACTATGGCATCTGAGCCGGCAGCCAGTTTCTTTGACATAATACTGGAGGCTATCAGAGGAATACTGTTTACTGTGGCAGTAACATCTCTTAACGCATACATTTTTTTATCAGCGGGAGCAATATTTCCGGTTTGACCTATTACACAAATTCCTACTTTATTAACAATATCAAAAAATTCTTCCTTACTCATGGAAGTTCTAAAACCAGGTATGGACTCCAATTTATCCACTGTTCCCCCTGTGTGCCCCAATCCTCTGCCTGACATTTTTGCTACAGGTACACCACATGATGCAACTATGGGAGCCACTATCATTGTTGTTTTATCCCCTACACCTCCTGTGGAATGTTTATCCGCTTTTATACCTTTTATGGCAGATAAATCCATCATATCACCGGAGTGAGCCATTTCCAAAGTGAGAGTAAGAGTTTCTCTTTCATTTAATCCGTTAAAATAAATTGCCATAAGCAAAGCTGCCATTTGATAATCGGGAATTTCTCCTGCAACATACCCTTTTATAATCCATTTAATTTCTTCATCAGCGAGTTCATAATTATCCCGTTTCTTTTTAATTAAATCATATGCACGCATATATATCACTCTTTTCTTTTTAATATAGAAATATGCCATATATTAAAATATGGCATATTTTTACTTAACTGTAAATCAGCGAACACCTTTTAAATATGGCACACCGCTGGCTTTAGGCGCAGTGGAGCGTCCATCAAATATTATAAGCATTAAAATTGTTAAAACATATGGCAGCATTGCCAAAATCTGTGATGGTATAATTGAACCTTCTCCACCAAGCATTACAACCAATGCCTGAGCAAATCCGAAAAGAAGACAGGAAGCCACACAGCCATGAGGTGTCCATTTTCCGAATATTACAGCTGCCAGTGCAATAAATCCCTGACCGCTGACTACTGTAGGAGTAAAATTGGATACAACGGACAAAGTAAGTGATGCTCCTCCAAACCCTGCCAAAACACCTGAAATAATAACGGAAATGTATCTTACATAATAAACATTTACACCTAAAGTATCAGCTGCGGCAGGGTGTTCACCAACTGCAATAAGTCGAAGTCCCCATTTGGTTTTATACATAATAAACCAAAGTAAAGCTGCAGCTATTATAGCCATAATAAATGTAAATTCTATTCCATCTAAAATTTTAGGGAGTTTTTTCGGTACGGGAATTGTCATTGTAGCACCATCAAACAACATTCTTGACATAAATACAGCCAAACCGCTGCCCATAAAGTTAAGTGCAACACCGGAAATAGTTTGATTAGCTCTGAAACTTATACAAGCTATGGCGTGAATCAAAGCCAATGAGCCACCCGCACATCCTGCTGCTAAAAAGGCAATCCATGGGTTTTGTGAATAATATCCCACAGCGGCACCTACAAAAGCACCAAAAGCCATCATACCTTCAATACCAATGTTAATTACACCTGAGCGTTCTGTCAAAACTCCGCCTATACCTGCAAAAATGAGAGGTGCGGAATACATAAGAGTAATTACAATGCCAAGTGATATAGTATTAAGCATCCTTCTCACTTCCTTTCTGTTTTTTAGCAAGCATATCTGCTATCATAGGCAAAACTGATGACATTGCCACAAAGAATACAATTACACCTATTACTATATTTATAACTTCACTGGGGGCACCGACTTTTGACTGAATAGATGTGGCACCGAATTTAAGTGCTCCAAACAAAAGTCCTGACAAAATACAGCCCCAAGGTGAATTTCCTGCAATCAGTGCTACGGAAATACCGTCAAAGCCAAAACCTTCATGAATGGATAGAGTAGAAATTCTGTGGGGCATTACACCTGTAATTTGAAGTCCCCCTGCCAGTCCTGCCAATGCTCCTGCCACTGCCATGGAAATAATCATATTTTTCTTTACATTAATACCTGCAAACTGGGCTGCATGATTATTAAAACCAACTGCTCTGAGTTCATAGCCTTTATTGGTTCTGTTAAGTAAAAACCAAATTACGGCAACTGCAATAATTGCAATAATAATACCATAATTAAGATCTGTTCTTAAAATTACATCTCCCAAAACAGGGTGTTCTTTAAAGAAAGGCTTAGCATCCTGAGAGTATTTCCAATTTCCCAAAAATACTGACCATGCAGTTTTTCCTATTTCATAGGAAGATTCCGAATTAGGTTTTTTAAGAAACGGCAAAGTAATCATATAGTTATTTAAGTAAAGAGCAATCCAGTTGAGCATGATACTGGTGATAACTTCATGAATACCAAATTTTGCTTTGAGATAACCGCAAATTGAACCCCAAAGTCCTGCAAAAATCATAGCTGATAAAATAACCACAATAAAGTGAAATGGTGCAGGCATCGGCAGTAAATAACCTGCCAAAACAGCTCCTATGGAACCCATTATGAACTGACCTTCAACTCCGATGTTGAAAAGTCCTGTTTTAAAGGCAAATGCCACGCTTAAACCCGTCAAAATAAGCGGTGTAGCTTTGATGATAACCTGAATTATATATTTTGGTTTTGAGAAAATTCCACTGAACAAAGCCGAATAAGCATTGACAGGGTTATATCCCGCCACCCCTAATATAACAGCACCTACAAGAAAACCGCATAAAATTGATATAATTATTGCCGTCAGCGGTTTTCTGAGTATTTTTTGTAATTTTTCCATTATTTTTTACCGTCCTTTCCGCCGCCTGCCATCAAAAGACCGATTTTATTTTCGTCGGCATCTTTTGCATCCAATATATCAACTATTTGACCGTCATATATAACAGCAATTCTGTCGGATACATCCATTACTTCATCTAATTCCAAAGAAACAAGGAGAACTGCTTTTCCGTTATCTCTTTGTTCAATAAGTGCGGAATGAACAAATTCAATAGCTCCTACATCAAGTCCTCTGGTAGGCTGTACTGCTATTAGCAAATCAGGATTATTGGTAACTTCTCTTGCAATAATAACTTTTTGCTGGTTTCCGCCCGAAAGTGAACGAGCCTTGATTTTTCCGCAGCTTGCAGGTCTTATATCAAATTTTTCAATAAGGTCTGCGGCATAATCTTTTATATATTTGAGATTCAGCACACCATTTTTAGAAAAATTCTCTTTTTTATAGCCATTAAGTGCCATATTTTCTTCAACTGAAAAATCAAGTACCAAACCATGTTTGTGTCTGTCTTCAGGGATTGTGCAGATTTTATTATTTAATGTGTCAAGAGGAGTTTTATTTTGAATTTCAACTCCGTTCATGATTATTTTACCGCTTTCAGTATGGGTCATATTGGTAATAGCTTCCACCAATTCCTTCTGACCATTTCCGTCAATTCCCGCAATACCTAATATTTCCCCTTTTTTGATGGAAAGGTTGAGTCCTTTTACAGCTTCTATTCCACGACTATCCTTTACCACCAAATTTTCTATTTTAAAGATTTCTTCCCCTGTCTGAACTTCCTTTTTATGGCAATGCAAATCCACACTGCGTCCCACCATCATTGAGGCAAGTTCTGTTTCGTCTACTTCGCTGACATTTACTGTGTCAATATAATTTCCCCGTCTTACTATTGTACAGGTATCAGAGGACTGCTTAATTTCGCTGAGTTTATGCGTAATAATAATAATTGTTTTGCCGGATTCTACCAATTTGTGCATTATTTCAATAAGTTCGCCGATTTCCTGAGGTGTCAAAACCGCTGTAGGCTCATCTAAAATAAGTATATCAGCACCTCTGAAAAGTGCTTTTAAAATTTCTACTCTTTGCTGCATACCCACTGAAATATCTTCGATTTTTTCATCGGGATTAATATAAAGTTTGTATTTATCGGAAAGATCCTTTATCTTTTCACGAACTTTATTGTAGTCTATAATTCCTGCATGGCTTGTAATTTCATTTCCCAAAATCATGTTCTGAGCCACAGTAAAGGGTTCCACCAACATAAAATGCTGATGTACCATTCCTATTCCCTTACTTATTGCCATTCCGGGATTTTTCATATTAACTTTTTCCCCGTTAATAAATATTTCTCCATCATCTGCCTGGTAAAGACCATACAAAATATTCATAAGTGTGGATTTTCCTGCACCATTTTCTCCCAAAAGTGCATGAATAGAGCCTTTTTTGATATTTAAATCCACTTTGTTAAGTGCACAAAAATCTCCGAAATACTTTGATATACCCTTCATTTGAACAGCATAAACAGTATTGTCTTTCATCTTATCATCCCCTGCCGTTTGTTTTTATATATTCACTAATCATAATATAACATAAATATGAGAAATTATCTATAATATTAATAAATCAGACATATTTTTGTAATTTTCTTCTTTTGCTTCATCGCTGTAAAAAGCCAATGCCATATTTTCATCGCCAAATATATCCGGATAATGTTCTTTAAAAATTTTTATGTAATCTTCAATACTTCCCCCTGCTTTATAATTCTGACCTGCTAAAATAAAATCTTTGTCAATTTTTTTAGGTGAAATTACCAGCATTACATTATTTTTAAAAGCATTGAGATGATTGCCTCCGTATATCATATCATCTGGATAAATTGCATTTTCAGCATGAACCATAAATACAAATTTATCTTTGTCAAAAGTTTTTTCCACTGTTTGAGCAAAATCAGTAAGAGCTTCCTGACGGGTTCTTCCGTTCATATAGGCATAACTTGCCATTTCCAGTGAATAACCTTTCGGAAAGTTTACATTGTCAAAAATAATTTTGTCAGCGCCTAATACAAAACATTCCTTTGCAATATCAATTACATACTCGGCAGAATATGGACTGTATGGATTAAGCCATTGTTTTCCACCTTGTTTAGGGTCATTATCCACCCATACAATTTTACTGTCACCGTACATAATTTGACATTCTGTATTGTCAAAAGGTGCTTTAGGGTCTTTGAAAGTTGAAATTACTCCGTTTATCTTTATGCCTTTTTCTTTGAATTTTGACATAATTCCAGCTATTTTTTCACTGTTATTAAAAATTGCCTTATTTTTAACAGCAATTTCGTTTTTAACAGGGAGATATATATTTCCCAAATCATCTTTCATATGTATGGTTATAGATTGTGCTTCCCCCACAGTTTTTTGTTTTTCATTAAAATAAGTAAAAGCTGTGTCAAAATCTGTCAGATAATTTATCGGTATATATATGGATTTATCAAGTAATTTTTCTTTTTTTTCTGCTGAACTTTCTTCGGAAGATGAGTAGTCCGATTGTTCAGAAGTATTTTCATTTGAAGTTTCATCAGGTTCAGAGCTTTGATTTACAATATGGGAACTTTGATTTTCTTTTGATATATTTTTCTTAAAATCTTCCAAAAAATTCATCACAGGCTCATATGAGCTCCATCCTATAAACAAAAGAATTAAAACAGCAGCAATTATCCCCATTAATTTAAGTGGAGTCATACCTCTGCCTGAATCAAAATAACTGTTTTTACTGTAATGAATTATTTTTTTATTTTTCTTCATTGTGTAATTCCTCGCAAAAGTTATGATGGGAGCTGATGTCCAATTAAACCATATATTGCCAAGCTCAATATTCCCAAATACATCAATGTAATCGGTATACCTTTAAAAGCTTTAGGCACATTGGATATAGACAGTCTTTCTCTGCCTGTTTTTATCATCAATAAGGAAGCTGTAAAACCCAATCCGGAACCCAGTGCATAGGATATGCTGTCTAAAAAATTTCCACCTCTCATAGAAACTATCAAAACTGTTCCGTATGCACACCCTGAAAGGGACGCTGTCAGCAATTTATATTTTATTTTCTCATAAATCTGAGGTTTGAAATGTTTATACAAAAACATTATTAACAGGTATGAGATAATAACAGATGACAGGTATACGATATTTATTGAATAAACCGGTGCATTAATATCTTTTGTAATATATTTAACCAGTATATTAACTATTACAGCTGTAAGC
>JAHHUA010000007.1 GCA_020024235.1 Oscillospiraceae bacterium | reverse complement strand
AAACGTTTTTTAATAAAAATTAAAATACAATTATTATATCGGCATATTTATAAATAAAATAAGTAAAAAAACTATTTTAATAATTTTACTTTCAATATATTGTTAAATATTTGAGGTTAAATTACCCAAAAGTAGAAAAATGCTGTTTAAAATACAAAAAAATCAAAATAATGCTTCCAATAAATAATAATATGTGATATAATATGTTCCAAATAGTATATTTTAATTTAGAAGGAAAAAGGTGAGGATTTTTGGGAACTTTGGATACTAAAGATTCAATGCTGGATATGTTTATATTTGAAACATCCACATTGCTTGATCAATTAGATGAAATTATGATTGAAGCGGAAAAGGATAAGGATTTTACAACCGACAATGTAAACGAAATTTTCCGTATAATGCATACTATTAAAGGTTCAGCAGGTATGATGAGCTTTGATTGTATTGCCACTGTTGCTCATAAAATTGAAGACTTGTTTTTTGTTATAAGAGAAGATCATTCTAAACTGGAAGGAAATGATGAGGTTTTTGATCTTGTTTTTAAAGGCTCAGATTTTATAAAACTTCAAATTGAAGAAATTCAAAACGGAAATGAACCGGATGGCGACAGTGAGCAGCTGGTAAACGAGCTTAAGGAGTGTCATGCAAAGCTTACGGGAAAAGCTCCCGCTCCGAAAAAAGAGGCTGCTGAGAAAAAGATTGCAGAGCCTGCTCTCAGCAAAGCTGATGATGGCCTTGTTTCTGTAAGAGTTTTCTTTGAAGATGGATGTTTAATGGAAAACCTCAGAGCATTTATGCTCATCACATCTCTTAAAGAATACTGCGAAGAAATTAAATACTATCCCGAAGATATAGAAACAAATTCCGAATCTTCCACTGAAATAGTTGAAAATGGATTCCTTATAAAATTCAAAAGCTTTACAACAGATAAAGATGTATTTGATGTTATTCAATCCGCTCTTAATGTTAAAAACTTTGAAGTAATCAGCGAGGATAAAAAGGAAGAAGAACCAAAGGAAGAACAAAAGAAGGAAGAAAAAACTGTTGAAGTTAAGAAAGAACCTGTTAAGGCAAAAACACCGGCTGAGCAGGCAAACAATACTATCAGTCAGCTTAAATCAGGTTCTGTTAAACAAAATCTTATTAATGTAAACCTTACAAAACTTGACCAGCTTATGGAAATAGTAGGTGAAGTTGTTATTACTGAATCCATGGTTTCCGCAAGTCCTGATTTGGAGGGATTACAGCTTGATGATTTTAATAAATCTGCAAGACAGCTCAGAAAACTTACAAGTGAACTTCGTGATCTTGTTATGAATCTGCGAATGGTGCCTGTGTCCGGTGTGTTTAATAAGATGCACAGACTTGTTCGTGATATGAGCAAGGATTTGGGCAAGGATGTTGAACTTGTTATTGAGGGAGGAGATACCGAACTTGATAAGACAATTATTGATGCTTTGAGTGACCCGTTGATGCACCTTGTAAGAAACTCCATGGACCATGGTATAGAAACAGTAGAAGAAAGAGCTGCCACAGGCAAACCCGAAAAGGGAACCGTAATTTTGTCCGCTGAAAATACAGGCGGTGAGGTTATTATTACTATTCGTGATGATGGTAAAGGTATGGATCCTCAAAAAATTATGGCTAAGGCAAGGGAAAACGGACTTCTTACAAAGGACGAACAGGATTATACAGAGCGTGAAATTCTCAACTTTGTCATGATGGCAGGCTTTTCCACCAAGGAAAAAGTTACAGAATATTCCGGACGTGGCGTAGGAATGGACGTTGTTAAAAAGAATATTGAAAAAGTCGGCGGCATAATCAATATTGAAAGTAAAGTGGGTGAGGGAACTAGCTTTATTATCAAAATTCCACTTACTTTGGCTATTGTTATGGGTATGAAAATTAAAGTTGGTGATTCTGTATATACTCTCCCAATTAACAGTATGAAAGAATCCTTTAAGGCTGATAAGGGTCAGCTCATCAACGATACAAACGGCACAGAAATGATTATGATAAGAGGTGAATGTTATCCTATTATAAGACTTCAAAATATTTACGATGTGGAAAACGCTGTTACAGACCTTCAGGAAGGCATACTTATTTTGGTTGAAGCAGATGATAAGAGAGCTTGTCTGTTTACTGACCGTTTAATTGGACAGCAACAGGTAGTTGTTAAGTCAATGCCTAATTACTTTAGCAGCTACAATTTAAAGGATATTGGTATATCCGGCTGTACAATTTTGGGCGACGGCAGTATAAGCCTTGTTCTGGATGTTCCAAGTATTTTGAATGCTTATTAAAGGAGGGATATAGATGACTGAAAATACAGTTACGCTTAATAATGACGATGATTTGAAAGGAAAAATCTTAACTTTCAATGTGGGAGACCAAAGATATGGAATAGAAATTGTTTACACAATAGAAATTATTGGAATGCAGCATATTACAAGAGTTCCCGGTGTGCCATATTACATAAAGGGTATTTTGAACTCCAGAGGTAAAGTAGTTCCTGCTATTGATGTCAGTATGAAATTCGGTAAGGAACCAAAGCCATATGATGACAGAACTTCAATTATTCTTATTCAGGTAAATGATCTTTCTATTGCACTTATTGTTGAATCAATAGAAGAAGTTATTACAATTACAGACGAAAATCTCACATCAGTACCGGAATTTTCACAGATAAACAGCAATAAATTTGTTAAATACCTGGCAAATGTGAATAATCAAATAAATATAGTATTGGATTGCGAACAACTTTTCAGTGATGCAATTACACAAAGCAATTTTAATTAAGTAAAAGTGAGCTGAGAGATTATGATATATCTTACGGATAAAGAATATGCTGAAATAGCTGCTCGTATAAAAAAAGAGTTTGCCATTGATATGTCAAAAAAGAAAACACTTGTAGAAAACAGATTAGGGTCTGTTTTGACTTCAAAAGGCTTAACAAGCTATAAAGATTATTTTGATATGGTTTTTAATGATAAAACAGGCACGGAAGTCAATATTATGCTGGGTAAGATTACCACAAATCATACAAGTTTTATGAGAGAAAAAGAACATTTTGACTTTTTGATGAATGTGATACTGCCTAAATGGGAAAAAAATACCAGGTCAAAAGAGCTTAGAACTTGGTGTGCAGCCAGCTCCTCCGGTGAAGAACCATATAATATAGCTATGTGTATGAGTGAATATTTTGGTTCCAAAAAGTCCCAATATGACACAAAACTTCTTGCAAGTGATATTTCAATGAATGTTTTGGAAAAAGCAAAAAAAGGTGTTTATTCTGCTGAAACAGTTGCGACACTTCCGCCTTCTTGGGTAAAAAAATATTTTAAGAAATTATCTGAAGATTCACACCAAGTTGTGGACAGTATAAGAAAAGATGTTATCTTTAGACAAATAAATCTTAAATCAGACTTAAAAGTAAAGGGAAATTTGGATATAATTTTCTGCAGAAATGTTATGATTTATTTTGACAATCAAACTAAAGACGAACTTGTTAATAAATTTGCAAGACTGCTTAAACCGGGCGGATATTTAATAATTGGTCATGCAGAATCCATAAACAAAGACAAAGCAAATTTAAATTACTTAAAACCTTCTATTTATCAGAAATAGTCGAGTTGTGAGGTGCAAATAAATGGAAGAAAAAATAAAAGTACTAATAGTAGATGACTCCGTTGTTTTTAGGGAAGCATTGGCAAGAGGTTTGGATAAAGACCCTCATATTGAAGTGGTAGGAAGAGCCTTTGACCCCTTTGATGCAATAAAAAAAATAGAACTTCTTCACCCTGATGTACTTACCCTTGATATTGAAATGCCCAGAATGAACGGAATTGAATTTCTACATAAACTTATTCCTGAACATCCAATGCCTGTTGTAGTTGTAAGTTCAGCACCTATCAGCATTTTTGAAGCTTTGGATACAGGAGCAGTGGATTTTGTAAGAAAACCAAAGGTTTCCACTGCCGCAGATATGGATATGTTTTGTGAGGATATGGTGGCAAAAATACGAATTGCTGCTACAGCAAGAGTCCCCAAAAAATCTTTGGTTCATCATGATGCATCTTCAAAGCCTCTCATGGCTAAAAATTTCAGTACAGCAAACAATGATAAAATTATTGCTATCGGTGCATCTACAGGGGGTACAGAGGCTATTTTAAGTGTAGTTCAGGATTTGCCCTCCACTACACCAGGAATTGTTATTGTACAACATATGCCTCCTGTATTTACAAAAATGTATGCTGAAAGAATAGATAAAATTTGTAAAATGAATGTAGTAGAAGCTCAAAACGGGGATAGAGTTACGAGAGGTAAAATTCTCATTGCTCCGGGAGGAGATCAACAAATGACTGTAGCCAAGGATATGAATGGATATTATGTAAAGCTTACTAAAGGAGAAAAAGTAAGTGGACATTGCCCATCTGTAGATGTATTGTTTGATTCTGTAGCAAAAGTTGCCGGAAAAAATGCTGTAGCTGTTATACTTACAGGTATGGGAGCTGACGGTGCCAAGGGTCTTTTGGAAATCAGAAAAACTGGGGCTCATACTATTGGCCAGGATAAAGAAAGCTGTGTAGTCTATGGTATGCCAATGGTGGCAAACAACATAGGTGCGGTTGAAAAGCAGTGCAGCCTTACACAGATTCCATCACAAATAGCTGCTTTTTTATAGTAGAAAGTAGGTTTTGATTATGGTAAAAAATTTCATGGAAGAATATGTTAAAGAACAATTAAATTTAATGATAGAAAAGGAAGAAGAATATGAGGAATTTTCAATAAATGATGTTATGTACAAACAAGCTTTGGCTAAAGCACTTAACATGGTGAAACCTTCATATTTTACAACCAATACAGGAGAAATTTATCTCTCTTATGACCAAATTCCCTTTCAGGCGAGAAATGATACCATTACAGCTATTGTAAAAGCACTAGAAGAAGTAAAAAATGAAAAACAAAACTAATTTTATAAAATAAGCATTATTTATATTACAAAAGCCACCGTTTATTCGGTGGCTTTTTTGCATAAATACCTTACGAATTAAAGTTATAGGATTTGACAAAGTAAAACTTTAGTATAATTTAAAGAAGTTTAAAACAGGTATTTTGTTTTATTTAATTGGATGAGTGTCATTTTCATCTCTTTCACGGGTAATAAATCTGATTGGTGTTCCTTTTAATCCAAATGCTTCTCTAATTTGATTTTCAATATATCTTTGATAAGAATAATGATATAGGTCAGCTTTGTTTACAAAGGAAATAAATGTAGGTGGTCGGGTAGATACCTGTGTCATATAATAAATCTTCAAGCGTTTTCCCTTGTCAGAAGGAGGCTGAACTCTGGCTGTAGCATATGCTAAAATGTCATTTAATACACCTGTGGTAATTCTCATTGCATTATTTGCATTTACTGCATTAATCATTTCATAAATATTATCAACTCGTTGACCGGTTTTTGCAGATATAAATATAAATGGTGCGTAAGACATGAATCCAAAATCAACAGACAGTTTTTCTTCAAATTCTTTCATTGTATTTCCGTCTTTTTCTATGGCGTCCCATTTATTAACAGCAATAATGCAGGCTTTTCCCTGTTCATGAGCATAGCCTGCAATTTTGGAGTCTTGCTCTGTAAAGCCTTCTGTGGCATCAATCATAATAATGCACACTTGTGCTCTGTCTACTGCCATGTATGAACGGAGTACACTGTATTTTTCTATATCTTCATCAACTTTGGATTTTTTCCTGATACCTGCTGTATCAATAAAAACATATTTACCCCATTGATTTTCTACAACTGTATCTGTAGAATCTCTGGTGGTACCTGCTATATCTGAAACAATTACTCGTTCTTCTCCTACAATATAGTTAATAAGTGAAGATTTTCCCACATTTGGTTTTCCGATAAGGGCAACTTTGGTGTATTCTTCTTCATAATCATCTTGTTTGTCAAAGTCAATGTGCTCATAAACTGCATCAAGTAAATCACCTGTACCATGTCCATGAACTGAAGATACAGCTACCGGGTCGCCAATACCTAAATTATAAAATTCATAAAACTCAGGGGGAGGCTCACCGATAGTATCACATTTATTTACACAGAGTACAACTGGTTTAGAGCTTTTAAGCAGCATAGTAGCCACTTCCTGGTCGGTGGATGTAATACCGCTTTTTACATCAGTTACTAAAATAATAACATCTGCACTGTCTATGGCAATCTGAGCCTGTTTTCTCATTTGTGAGAGAATAATGTCATCGGAATAAGGTTCAATACCGCCTGTGTCTATTAACATTACCTCTTTATTTCTCCATTCACAGGGAGCATAAATTCGGTCTCTGGTAACACCCGGAGTGTCTTTGACTATGGACAGTTTTTTACCGATAAGCTTGTTAAAAAGTGTGGATTTACCCACATTAGGACGCCCAACCACAGCTACAATAGGTTTAGACATTGTATAACTCCTCCTTTCTAATAATCCAAAAGTTCTTCATCACCTGTCATAGCACCTAAAAGTTCAAAACCGTCAGGCTCTATAACAGTTATTTTTATATTTAATTTAGATTCCACTTCTTCTAAAGTTTTGCTGTCAAGAAACATATTTTCCTGATATTTAAGCATTACAGATGGAATAATAAGTTCAGTTCCTAAATCTTTATCTTTTAACTGGTCAATTAAGTCAGTACCGGTAATAAGTCCGGCTACAGTTATATTATGTCCAAAAAAGTTGTTAATGATTTCATAAACTTTGACATTTAAATTAGGATAAACCTCCATAGCTTTTTCAGCTAATTTTTTTATAAAGGGGTATGCAGCTACACCTGTGGCAATGGATACTGAGCGTTTTTTATCATGGGGCTCATTAAGAGACATGGCATCATCAAATTCTCTTTGTAAAATAGCCAAAAGTCCCACACCGTTTTCCAGCTGATTAAATTCTCCATAATATTCATAATCGGGGAGAGGTCTTTCAGCTTTCAGGAAAAATTCATCAGAAGGGTAGGCTAAACGCTCACCGTATTTTTGCTCCATTTTATCTGCAAATTCATGAATTATATCTATAGTTTCTCCTGCTGTTTGTTTGTTGTAGGGCTTTAACTCATAAAGGCCATCTCTGTAGTCAGTAAGTCCCACAGGTACACAGGAAATGGTTTGAAGGTGCGGATACATAGAAGATAAGTCCTCTAAACTGCGTTTAAGTTCATCACCGTCATTTATACCGGGACACAGAACCAACTGGCTGTTTACCTTAATTCCTGCATCTGTAAGGGTTTTAAGATATTTAAGTGATGTAGCAGCTTTGGGGTTTGCCATCATTTTAACTCTAAGCTCAGGGTTTGTTGTGTGGACAGAGATGTTCACAGGGCTTATATGCATATCTATAATTCTTTGAATATCCTCATCACTTAAATTGGTAAGGGTGATATAATTTCCGAAAAGAAATGAAAGTCTTTCATCGTCATCTTTAAAATAAAGGCTCTCTCTCATTCCCTTTGGCATTTGATCCACAAAACAGAAAATACATTTATTTCTGCATGAATGCTGTTTATCCATAAGATATGTTTCAAATTCCAGACCCAAATCATCGTACTGACCTTTTTTAACGGTTAAAATACCGTTTGTGAGGGCAATATCCAGTTTCTTTTCGGTCATATAAAATCTGTAATCCAGGACATCACGAATTTTATGTCCGTTTATACTTACTATTATATCGCCGCTTTTAATACCGGCTTTTTGGGCTGGCGAATTTTTGTCAACTGACAGTATTTTAACAGGCAATAAAATTCCTCCTAGCACTTATTAAATAAATAAAAAAATAGAGGTGGATACTTCACCACCTCTATTATTTCTTGGATTATTCAGCATCCATTTTAATAACTTCTCTGCCTTTGTAATAACCGCAGTTTTGGCATACTCTGTGAGCGAGTTTGAGTTCACCGCAGTGGTCACATCTGCAGAAAGCAGGTGCAGTAAGTTTCCATACGCTGGAACGTCTTGTGTCTCTGCGTTTTCTGGATATTTTTCTCTTTGGTCCTATTCCCATGGTTAGCACCTCCCTTTAAAGACAATAATAATTTAATTAGTTAAGCAACTCCAGAAGGGGAGCCAATCGTGGATCTACTTCTTTGGTTGTACAATTACAAGTTTCTTTGTTCAGATTTATGCCGCATTTTGGGCATAATCCATTACAGTCCTCTTTGCAGAGGTTTTTACCGGGAAGTTCCAAAATAATATCAGAGCTTACCAGTTCAGATAAATCAAGTTCACCGTTTTCGACTAAAATATAATTTTCCTGATCATCTTCATTGTAGAGTTTGTCCACAAGAGTGTGAGTAAATTTTGTCTTATATACTTTGTGAACCGATTCAAGACAACGGTCACAGGGAATATCTGTGGCATAGTCAGCTTCATAAGTAAGAACAACCACACCGGCAGTATTTCTTATTTCTCCGTGAATTTCGATGGGACATTTAAAAGGATGAACGCCCCAATGCTCCACATCAGAAATGTCAAGGTTGTCTGTGAGTGGTACAACCTCTCCATCAACATCAAAGAGACGTTTAATATTAATAAGCATATCTCACCAATCCGTTTTAAATTTTATAAAGTCCTATAAACACAGACTACCTGAATATTATATACATAATAAATGGTTTTGTCAATAGAATTTAAAGAAAAAAACAAAATTAACAGGATAAGTTCGTAAGTGCAAATGTATGTGTTCTGATTACACAAGGATTTTGTCTATTCTAAGTTTAACAACTCTGTTGTCATCCATTTGGGTGACAGTAACTTTCAAATCATTAAAAGTAAAGTACTCGTCAACCTCGGGGATATGACCCAGCATTTCCAAAACCCATCCGCTTACATAATCGTAATCGGTATCTATATCTTTATCATTAAGGCCTAAATTTTCCATGAAGTCGGAAATACTTGTGTCGCCGTTTACTACATAGGAATTATCCGTGGTTTTTGTAATATCATTAACAGCAATTTCGTCTTCGTCCCAAATTTCGCCTACAAGTTCTTCCAACATATCTTCCATTGTAACAATTCCCATGGTACCGCCGTAATCGTCGGTTACAATTGCAATATGGTGCTTGTTACTCTTAAATTCGTTAAGAAGTTCAAATATCTTTTTGGTTTTATGAACAAAAATAGGTTTGGAAATCATTTTTCTTAAATCAATTTCTTTACCCAAAATTTTTGCTTCCATAAGATCTTTTGTATGCAAAATACCCACAATTTTGTCGATAGTTTTGTCATACACCGGCATACGGGAGAAACGTTCCTTTATTACAAGGTCAATGACATTGTTAATGTCATCGTTAATATCAACTGCTGCAATATCAACTCTGTGAGTCAGCACTTCTTTTACGGTTATATCATTAAATTTGAGGGCAGACTGTACAAGTTCACTTTCATCTTCGTTTATAACGCCTTCCTCTTCAATGTTTTCAATGATATACATAAGTTCTTCCTCAGTTACGCTTGGTTCTGCTGCACCTTTATTTTTAGAAGTAAGCTTTGTTATAAGGTTTTGCATTTTAACCAAGAGGAAAATAAATGGGGTAAACAGTTTCATCAGGAATTTAAGAATACCACCTACATTTAAGGCAATAACTTCACTGTTTTGTTTACCATAGCATTTAGGGAGAACTTCTCCGAAAATAAGCACTAAAATAGTCATTACAACTGTGGAAACCAAGGGACCGTAGGCTTCGCCCAACATAGCAGTGGCAAGAACTGTTCCTATAGAAGAAGCAGCAATATTAACCACATTGTTTCCGATCAAAATAGCAGATATCATTTCTTCAAATCTTTCTGCTACATCTAAAGCAGTTTTTGCTTTTTTGTTTCCGTTTTCCGCATAGTTTTTAATTCTTATTTTGTTAAGAGATGCGTAAGCGGTTTCACTTGAGGAAAAAAATCCTGACAAGAAAATCAGTACAATAAGTACAACATACATCACCGGACCACTGTCCAATTTACAATCACTCCATATCAATTATTATAATTTTTTTTATATAAAAGGGTTTTTTTAAGCAAAGTTTTGATAAAGGCAAAGGTATTTTTTCTGACTTCAGTTTGTCCCTGCCGTTTTTTAATATGCTTAAAATATTTATCCCTGTATTGTTATTTGGCTTGTTTTGCTTCCATGGCAGCTATAGCATCTTTTCTGGAAAGATTAATTCTGCCTTGTTCGTCAATTTCTGTTACCATAACAAGAATTTCATCGCCTGTATTTACAACATCTTCGACTTTTGCAATTCTCTGTTTGTCAAGTTTGGAAATGTGAACCAAACCTTCTTTTCCGGGAGCAATTTCAACAAATGCACCAAATGCCATAATTCGTGTTACTTTACCTTTATATATAGCACCTACTTCGGGGTCTTTTGCAATAGTTTCGATAATTTGAACAGCTCTCTTAGCACCTTCACTGTCAATACCTGATACAAATACTTTTCCGTCATCTTCTATATCAATTTTAACATTACATTCAGCACTGATTTTTTGAATAACCTTGCCGCCTGAACCGATAACTTCTCTTATTTTTTCAGGATTAATGGTGAGTGTGAGCATTTTAGGAGCAAATTCAGAAAGTTCTTCTCTTGGTTGGCTGATTACAGGCAGCATAACATCATCGAGAATATGAATTCTTGCTTTTCTTGTTTTTTCAAAGGCTTCTCTAATTATATCATAGGTAAGACCATCGTTTTTAATATCAACCTGTATAGCTGTAATACCTTTGTGAGTACCGCCTACTTTAAAGTCCATATCCCCGAAGAAGTCTTCCAGTCCCTGAATATCAACCATGGTCATCCAGCGATCTCCTTCAGTAATAAGTCCGCAGGAAATACCTGCTACAGGAGCTTTAATCGGAACACCTGCATCCATAAGAGCCAATGTGGATCCGCAGATAGAACCTTGTGAAGTAGAGCCGTTAGAGGACAAAACTTCGGAAACAAGTCTTAATGCGTATGGGAATTCCTCAACAGAGGGAATAACTGGTTCCAAAGCTCTTTCAGCCAAAGCACCATGACCGATTTCTCGTCTTCCCGGGCCTCTGGAAGGCTTGGTTTCGCCCACGGAAAAGGATGGGAAATTATAATGGTGCATATATCTTTTGGATTCTTCACCGTCAATACCGTCAAGAATTTGTGCATCACTTATTGCACCCAGTGTAGCTATTGTGAGAACCTGGGTTTGACCTCTTGTAAACATACCTGAACCATGTACACGGGGAATGAGAGCAACTTCTGCATTAAGAGGACGAATTTCATCCATTTGTCTGCCATCAACTCTTTTGCCTTCATCCAAAAGCCATCTTCTTACGATAAATTTCTGAAGCTGATAAATACATTCATCAATAACAGCAGTTTGTTCTGGAACCTGTTCATCAAATTTTTCATGGATTTCTTCAATAATAGGCTGAAGTCTCTCATCTCTTACATTTTTATCGTTTGTATCAAGAGCTTCCTTAACTCTGTCAATGGCAAATTCTTTAATTGCCTCAAAAAGTTCGGTGGGAACATTCATAGATTCAAATTCAAATTTTTTCTTGCCGATTTGTTTTTGAACATCGGCAATGAAAGCTACCATTTTTTGAATTTCCTTATGTCCTTCAATAATTGCATTTAACATAACATCTTCGGGAACTTGGTCAGCTCCGCATTCAATCATGCAGACTTTTTGGGCTGTACCTGCAACAGTCAGGGACATAGCAGATTTTTCTCTTTCCTCTGCGTTGGGGTTTATTACCACTTCATTGTCAATAAGACCTACACTTACTCCTGCAATAGGGCCATTCCATGGAATATCGGAAATGGACAAAGCAAAAGATGTACCCAGCATTCCTGCAATTTCAGGGGAGAAATCAGGGTCAACGGAAAGAACTGTCATTACTACAGAACAGTCGTTTCTCATATCCTTTGGAAACAAAGGTCTGATAGGACGGTCAACTACTCTTGATGCAAGAATAGCTTTTTCTGTAGGTCTGCCTTCTCTTTTGAGGAAGGAACCGGGGATTTTACCTACTGCATAGAGCTTTTCCTCAAAGTCAACTGATAAGGGGAAAAAGTCAATTCCCTCCCTTGGCTTTTTTGAAGCTGTAACATTTACGAGAACTGTTGTGCCACCGTATCTGACCAGGCAGGAACCATTTGAAAGTTCACACATTTTACCTGTTTCAAAGGAAATAGATTTGCCGGCAAATTCGGTTTCAAATACTTTAAAATCTTCAAACATTTTAAATAAACACTCCATTTCTTTTAGATATATTCAAAGGGAGGTTTTAGCAATAAATCCACAGCTTAAAAAAAATCAAACTGTCGATTCACTGCTAAACAATCCCCCTTTTATACAATAAGGCAGGTGATTTACACACCTGCCTTGTGTATAATGAATTACTTACGGATACCGAGTTTTGTGATAATTTCTCTGTAACGATTAATATCTTTCTTAGAAAGGTAGTTGAGCAAATTTCTTCTTTTACCTATCATTTTGAAAAGGCCGCGTCTTGAGTGGTGGTCTTTTTGATGAGTTTTAAGATGTTCTGTAAGCTGGTTGATTCTTGCTGTCAGGATAGCAATTTGAACCTCAGGAGAACCTGTATCTGTTTCGTGTGTTTTGTTTGCAGCAATTACTGCATTTTTTTCTTCTTTCAAAAGCATTTTCTTTCACCTCTTAAATTATTAACATCCAAAGGTCATAGAGAAAGGGCGGTGAAACTCCGAAAATTCGGCAAATCCCCTACTCCAAGACGATGGCTATGTCAGTTTATTATTATATCACATGAAAAATCCTTTGTAAATAGTTTTTTTCAAATACATTTCACTTTGTATAAGTTAGACAATAATTTTAATAAAATTTGGATTAGGATTCATGCTTTTCTTTGAGTTTTTTCATAATTTTAGGTTCAAGATAAATTCCGATTAACCCTATAAGAGCTATTACCACAAAGATTAATATAGTTTTTTCTATATTGCCCTGACCTATATTTGAACCGGCATAGGTAGATGTTACAATGGAAGGGATTCTGGCAAAGGAAGTTATAATTAAAAATGTGGAAAGTTTTATTTTTGACAAAGCAGCCACATATATAAGTACATCTTTAGGTGTACCGGGAATTAAAAACAATATAAAAAGTATGGTTTCCATTCCTGCGTTATTTTTCATAAAATCATAGTCAAAAAGATTATTGGTATCTATAAATTTTTCCGCAAGTTTTATTCCGAATTTGCGTACAGCATAAAATATTATGGAAGAACCTATTATAATTCCCACAGTGCACCAGAAAAATCCACCTAATGTACCATAAAGCATACCTGCCATAACCTCCAAAGGCTCACCCGGAATTACAGATATTATTATTTGTGCGGTTTGTATCAGCAAAAAAAGCATAAGTCCCAGCAAATAATGCTCTTTCGATATTTCTATTATATTATTTGTTACAGCGTTTAAACCTCCGAAATGGTCTATTACCGCAAGAATTATAACTGATATAACTACAATTATTGTAATTGAAAAACCAAAAAAGACAAAATTTTTACTGTTTTTTTTCTTTTTATTTTCACTCAAAAAAAACACCCCTCATAACTACTACAAGGGGTATTATACCATATTAACAGACACTAATGTATCATATATTTATATTATTTAAAAATTAATTGTAAATAATTATAAAAAAACTTTAATTTGTTTTTATAAGTTTCAGCGGTTTGGCTACAAAGTAAGAAATGAAGAAATCCACCATACTGTGAATTATTGTTCCTAAAAATACCAGCACAAATACAGAAACAAAGAAACCGTTTTTATAGAAGTTTTCGTTTACATTTCCACCGAAGTAGAAAAGTGTTACAACAATAAATTCACCTATTCCGTGAATCAAAGATACAGCCAGTGCCCAAATTGTAATTGCTGAAAATTTAGACAGCTTTTCTGTGTGTTTGTGATAGTAACGGGATCCTACATAAGCAAAAAGCAAGTGGGAAAATGCCCGAAGCACAACTATAGGCGGAAGCCCGCTTACCAAAAATCCCAAAGTTGTACCAAGACTTACTGCTGCGGCAATAGACGGAGAAATAAACATGGCAATAAAAATCGGCACATGGCTTGCCAAAGTAAATGAAGCAGGCTCAATAACTATTTTCGGGAAAAACATAGGAATTACAATTCCTATTGCACAGAGCAAAGCTGCGATTACCATATTGTGTGTTTTTGATTTTTGCATAACTCTAACCTCACATATTCTATTATATATATAGCTGTCATGACAGCTATATATATAATAGAATATCAGTGGCATTTAGTCAATTAAAATATCCATTTTTTTAAGATTTTCAGTTATTCTGTTATAACATTCCTGTGTTTTGCAGGAAATTGTGTGCAAATGTACACCCCCTGTAAGAGTGCAGAGAGGCAGGGAATCATCCTTGCCGATTTTTTCAATAAATAAATCACATTCATAGCGTGATGATAAATATAAAGGACAGGTTATAAGTCCGTAAACACCATGTTCTATTTGAACATCAACTACAATTCCGCCGTTGTCAACTATGGTGTAAAGCTCATCTTTAAGTTGGTCATCACGGTGTTTGGCGGAGATTACATAGTAATTTTCGCAGTTTTTCTTATTTATGGTATAGCCTTTGGGAGTGGAAACTATGTCGTTGCCCAAAGCTCTCAAAATAGCTATATCCCCTACAATAATCTGACGGCTCACACCAAAATATTCAGCTAATTTTGAGGCGGAAACAGGACTGTCCCCAAGTTTTGTCAAAATTTCGGATTTTCTGTCTGCCATATAAATCGCTCTCCTTATAAAATATATAAAAATTTTATCATCAAATAATTTAATTGTCAAATTCGGGTTATTTCACCTTATATTAAGTGCTTATTATTTAATTAATTATAAATAAACTATGTATAAAATAAGAAAAATCTAATTGAAAATAAATTTTTTAATTTTTCTATGGCAAAAAAACGATTTTTGTTATACAATAGTAAATGTAATTAAATTTATGGAGGCATATATGAATAAGAAAATTTCATTAGGGACTGTGATAGCCCTTATACTTATAGTCATTGCAGTTACATTTTCAATAACCATGGTTTATTCTTCTGAGGTATTTTCCGATAAGATGTACGCAATAAAAGAAAGAGAAGCACTATATTCAAAGTTGTCGGAAATAGACAATATTGTCAGAACAAAATCCATAAGCAATGTTAATAACGAAGTACTTATGGATGCCATAGCTGATGGATATATCAGTGGTATAAAAGATCCTTTTGCCAAATATATTACAGCTGCTGAGTATATGCTTAAAACCAAGAAAACCGAAAAAAATATAGGTGAAATAGGAATTGAAGTATATCAAAATGACAGTGGATATATGTGCATAGAAGAAATTATTCCGGATAGTCCTGCCGAGGAAGTAGGACTTTACCCCGGAGATTTGATAATTGAAATTGATGAAACTGAAGTCAACAAGGAAAATTATGACAGTTGCCTTAAAATGCTGCAAGATGACCCCGGTACATTAATGTCCATTAAAATCAGACGAGATGTAAATGAAAAGGTCTTTGAAATAACAAGACGTATAATTGAAAAACCTGTAGTTCAGTCAAATATTTTTGATAAATACGGGTATATTAAAATAACATCTTTTGACCAAACAACTCCAAACCAGTTTAACAGAGTATTGGATGATCTTATCAGCAGCCATGTTGAAGGATTGGTTTTTGATGTGAGAAATACAACAGGCGGAGATTTAGATTCTGTATGTACTGTTTTGGACAAGCTTTTGCCGGAAGGACCTATTGTTTCAGCCAAATATAAGCAGGGAAATGTTGAACTTCTCTACTCCAGTGACAGCTTTGAAATAAATCTGCCAATGGTAGTGGTTACTAATCGACATTCTTCTGATGCTGCGGAAATTTTTGCACAGGCTCTTAAAGATTACAAAAAAGCCAAATCAGTGGGTAACACCACTGCCGGAAAAGGACTTATGCAGAATTATTTTAAATTAACTGATGGTTCCATGATGAAAATAACAGTGGCAGAATATGTAATGCCTGTGTCAGACAGTTATAACGGAGTAGGTGTAAAAGCTGATTTTGAAGTGTCTATACCTGCTGAATTAGAAGATAAATTAGATGTAATCGGTGTTCAGGATGATGCTCAGCTGAGAAAAGCTTTGGAAGTTTTGATAGGCTCTGCCAAACAGGAAACATCTACGGAAAGTTCATCTCAGGAAAACTCCGATGAAAAATAGTATAAACGCAAAAAAAGAGAAGGCAGAATTAGATGGGTGTTCGTAAAACAGTAATTTCAAATAAAGTGCTATTTACGGAATTTGTCTGACAGGGTTGAAAAACAAATGAACATATGACTACCTATTTATGAGGAGAATCTCACAATGAATGGAACTGAATTGCGCAAAAGAACAGAAGCTCATGTTAAAGAGTATTATCATAGAGTACAAGATGACGAAATTCGCAGAATGATTCCGCTGAAAGCTCAATCTCTGGAAGAAGCACTGAATGATTATTACAATTCTATTTCACCGGATTCTCAAAGCTACGGATGCACGATATATGTAAATGATGTTTATGTTGGTGATGTTTGGTGCTATTGCATAGATTTAGCCAACACTCCTCATGCCATGCTGAGTTACTGCCTCTTTGAAAAGCAATATTGGGGGCGTGGCATTGCCACAGATGCTGTAAAACTTTTCATTAAGGCAATTCGCAAAGAATTTGGCATAACCAAAATCGGTGCATTTACATATACCCACAATGCTGCTTCTATCCGTGTTCTTGAGAATTGTGATTTTAAGTTAGTGGAAGCCTTTGTTGAAGATGGTGTTTCATCTTCTTACTTTGAACTTGATACCCCATCGCTTACTGCTGATGAAAGAATTGCTTTGGTGAGTAGAAAAGTCAATATAAGAAAGTAAAAAAAGAGTGTATGAATAGTTCATACACTCTTTTTTTATATTGCAGTATTTTTCCGAAAAGAGTATTATTTGTTAATAAACTTAGATAGTTCCTTCTTTGATGTAATCCATATAACTTTATTCTTATATTTTTCCAAAATCTGTTTTATTTCTTTTAGGTTATTCTTTTGAAAAGTATCTGTCCACTTTAAGAGATGATATATGGAGTTTAATGTTTCTTTTTTTCCTTTTTCAAGTCTAAGCAATCTTTTGACGGACCTTTTCAGTATTCGACTTTTATACAGATATTTCGGCATATCCAAGACATAGATAATATCAGCATCCTGAAAACATTGCTGTACCCATGCATAATAGACTCCTTCAATAATCCAATCTTTTTTTAGCAATATCTGCTGCAATAGCATATTTCTTTTCTCTACCGGCATTTTTATGCCGTATCCCTCTGCATTTTGATCCCATTGAAAAATGAGGGATATTATACTTTGAGGAAAGTAATTTTGCCAAGTAAGTTTTTCCAGAGCCACTGCATCCTATAATATGCACTTTCATGGTTATTACCTCCCAATAGTTTGTTTGCTGCCTATGAAGTTTGAATAGTGTCTATTCAAAATAATATCATTGGGAAAAGGAAACAACAATCTATTTTTATTAGATTAATGAGAAAATTTCATCTTTGGAGATAAAACCTACAGATCTGTTGGTTATTTCGCCGTTTTTAATTACCAATAATGTGGGTATACTCATGACTTTAAATTTAGCAGCCAGCTGGCGTTGCTGATCTATATTTACCTTGCATACTTTAATATCATTTCTTTCATCGGCAACTTCATCTACAACGGGAGAAAATGCCTGACATGGACCACACCATTCTGCCCAAAAATCTATGAGCACGGGTTTATCGCTTTTTAAAACTTCGTTTTCAAAATTTTCCTGTGTTAATGTTATTACTGACATAAATATAATTCTCCTTTTTGAATTTATTATTTGTCAGTATTTTAACATTATAATGTGAACAAAAAAAGTATAAATTATGTTAATTAAATAAAATAATCTGTATATCAGTCGATTCTTCGGGCATTTTTAAAAAAACAAGTGCCTTCATAAACCGATACTTCAATATCACTTACATCTTTATTCATGGCAAAATATTGATTAGATGTAAAAACAGGCAGTACCACTGCTTCATCAATAAGATACTGTTCGGATTTTTTTATAAGCTCCACTGAGGTTTTAATATCATCAGTGTGCATTGATTTATAAATTATTTTATCAAATTCAGGGTTTTTAAAATTGCAGTAGTTAAGTTCGTTTTCGGAACTGAAAGCTGAGATAATACCCACAGCACTGTCATCAAGGGGTCTTGATGGTACTAAAGCAATTTGGTAATCCGATGATTTTACTCTTTTCATAAGTTCGCTTTCCGGTAGAAATTCAAAGTTTACATAAACAGAAATACCTTTTGCCCAAACTTTTTGAAGCTCTAAACCTGCTTTTTTTCCTGCCACATTATCAGGGAGAAGTATGGAAATTCTGCCCATTTTTTTTACTTCCAATTCTTCAAGTCCCAAAGCCAGCATTTCTTTCGGGTTAGCTGATTGTCTTTTGGAATAGCTTACATCTCCTGCTATATCTCTGTATTTTCCTATTGGGGTGTTTATAATATCCGGAATAAGATTTTTTTCTACAGTAAAAAATTCATCACTTTCTATTTTAGAAATATCTACAGCATAACCAAAAGCTTTTCTTATATTATTGTTGGAAAAAAACTTGTTTTCCTGATTAAAAATAAGCTGTAAACTGGTGTTTTCAAATTTTATTATATTTTTTTTGTCTTTTTCTGCCTGTTCTATATCGCTTTCATTTAAAAAACAACAGTCGCTTTTATTTTTAAAAAACAAATCCTTGGGGTTTTCTCTGTCTATATAAAAATTTACCCCGGCACAGATAACATCTTTTTTATCATAATATTCATTGTTTCTGCGTATTCGGATTTCTTCCTCATCCCATGCTTTTAATACAAAGGGTCCGTTAAAAATTATGTGATCTTTGTCCAAACCGTATCTGCCCTTTGATTCAACCAAAAATTTTTCGTTGCAAGGCATGGCAGCATTGTGTGTCAGCAGTGAAATGAAATAGGGGTTTGGACTTTCCAGTTCTATTTTAAGGGTGTATTTATCGGGGCAGCTTACCCCAAGCATATTACTCTTATACTGACCGTTTAATATTTTATAAGCGTTTTTTATGGAGGTATAATTTACGGCATAGGGAGAAAGAGCCTGTAAATTAAACATTCGTTTAAAAGCATATTCAAAATCCTTTGCGGTAAGAGGCTCACCATTGGACCATTTTACATCTTTTTTTATGTTAAAGGTATAAATTTTTTTATCAGGAGAAAGAGAGTAGCTTTCCGCCAGTAAATTTTCGATTTCACCTTTGGAATTATATCTGAATAACCCCTCAAATGTATTTGCTATTATTTTTTTTGCTGTATCGGAGGTTGAAAACTGTGGGTCAATATCAGGTGTGCCATGTTTTACATCATAGCGCATAACTCTGTTTTCACCTTTGTCCTTATTGCAGCCGGAAAATGAAAATATAACAGTCAAAATTAAAAGAAATACAAAAATTTTTTTTAATAATTTAATTTTAATCACATCCTGAATCATAAATTATCCCACCTGAGTTTAAGGTGGGATAAGTACATATATAGAATAACAGTTTGTACCTGGTTTATCAAGTGGTAAATTTGTAAATTTTTCGCTATCTTGCACAGTAAAGGTCATCACAGCACAGCCATCTTGGGTGAGCAAAAGAGGGCCAGAATTTATTGCGGCATTTAGTGGGGTATTCTTTGCAGCCAGAACAATCGCAGCAAATTTCCGTAGGTTCTGTAAGTGCCGGAATAAGGGGAGTAGGTACAGGTTTTCCCTGACATTGGGATTTGGGATAACAACAGCCGCTTTTGGCATATTGTCCGCAGTTTTGTTTAGGGTTTGAATTATTGCAACAATTATTCATCATAAGTAAGTCCTTCCTTTCGGATAAATTATATTTCACGAGTTTACCACACTCTGACAAATTTTTTATGGTTATTGATGTATAATATGAAAAAATATTGAAAGTGTGATTTGCTTTGCCTGATATAGTATATGTTGATGTGCTTATACTAATTGTGCGGATTATTCTGCCTTTTGTAATGATTTTAGTGGCTTTTAAATACAGAAGCTTTAAAAATTTTTTAATAAATACAGCTTTTTTGTTTTGTATAAGTTTTGTTTTCAGCGGAATAATGCTGGCGGTAATAATTTTTTTAAAACCTGTAAATATAAGTTATTTCAGCGGATTTTTCTATTTTGATATAAATCCCGTATATCTTTTTGTGCTGACAGTTGCCTGCTATATTATTATAAGCATTTATAAAAGAATTTTTCATTCAAAATGCCCTGATAAACTGATTTATAAAGTTTATATAAAAAGAAATGATGCCATAGCTGTACTGGATGGTTTCGTGGACAGCGGAAATAAACTTACTGAGCCTTTTTCGGGCTATCCTGCGGCAGTGTGCGGATTAAGACAGTTAAAATGTTTGTTTACCGCAGAAGAATATGAAATGCTCAAAAAAAATGATTTGGAAAATTCTCCTCGGGGTTTTAAACTTATTCCCTATAATACTGTGGGAAAATACGGGATTTTAAAATGTTTTGTACCTGATGAATTTATATGTAAAAAGGGAGGTAATGTTTATAAGGCAGATGAAATTGTGGTTGCTTTGGGAGATGATGAATTTATGAGCCGTGATTTCAATATAATTCTGCCTCAAAATATACTTTTTGAAAAAGATGAAAGTTTGATTGACGCTTATTGTCAGCATTTAAAGAGAGAAAGGGAGAGATTTTAATTGAAGTTTTCTTTTAATAAAGCCAAAATTACTGTTTGGCTGATAAAATGGATTAATGCAAGAAAATTAAACAAATATTTGTATTATGTAAACAGCCCGGAAGCTCTGCCGCCTCCCCTTTCCAAAAAAGAAGAAGAAAAAGCATTCCTTCAGCTTGATACACCAAGTGGTGAAACAGCTAAAGAAATGCTTATTGTACATAATTTAAGATTGGTAGTATATATAGCTAAAAAATTTGAATCTACCGGAATAGGAATAGAGGATTTAACTTCCATAGGAACTATAGGACTTATAAAAGCTGTTAATACTTTTAAACCTGATAAAAATATAAAACTTGCCACTTATGCTTCCCGCTGTATTGAAAATGAAATTCTCATGTATATGAGAAAAACTCAGCAGCAAAAAAACGAAGTTTCCATAGATGAACCATTGAATGTGGATTGGGACGGCAACGAACTTTTGCTTTCCGATATATTGGGAACCGACCCTGATGAAATAAGTGAACCTATTGAAAAAGATGCAGAAAAACAAATGCTTTTAAACTGCGTGGAATCTCTTTCAGGCAGGGAAAGAAAAATCATGAAACTGCGTTTTGGACTTTTAGGGGACAAAGAGCATACTCAAAAAGAAGTAGCTGATTTAGTTGGAATAAGCCAGTCCTACATATCCCGTTTGGAAAAAAGAATTATGAAAAAACTTAAATTTGATATGCAAAAGCTCTCTCTTTAGATTATTTTACACATCTTCCGCAGCCTGTACAGCCGGTTGTATTGGAACCGAAAATTTTATTAGCCAGTTTAATAGCTGTAGGAGTAGCTGCCAAACCGCCTTTGGCTGTTTCTTTCAGGAATGGGTGCATCATATCACCAACGCGTTTCATAGCTTCAATAACTTCATCTACAGGAATTACGCTTTCAATTCCGGACAAAGCAATTTCAGCGGATATAATGGCATTGGCAGCACCGGAGGCATTTCTTTTTATACATGGCACTTCAACCAGTCCTGCAACAGGGTCGCATACAAGTCCCAAAATATTTTTAAGAGCAATAGCTACAGCATTTGCAACCATTTTAGGTGTACCTCCACGAAGCTCTACCATAGCACCTGCGGACATGGCAGCGGCAGAACCACATTCAGCCTGACAACCACCTTCAGCTCCGGAAAGTGAAGCCAGGTTAGCAATAACCATACCTATAGCGGAAGCTGTGAACATGGAATTTACAATTTCTTTATCGGGAATATCATATTTTCTTTGAAGTGAAACCAAAACAGCGGGCAAAATTCCGCATGAACCACCTGTGGGAGAGGCTACGATTTTACCCATAGCAGCATTATATTCACTTACGGAGATAGCTGTCAAAATAGCCTGACTCATAACATCTCCAAGTGAACTGTTGCCGTTTTGCAGGTATGAATAAAATTTTGCAGCATCTCCTCCTGTAATTCCGCTGTTTGAACGGAGTGTATCATTAAGTCCGTCCTTTGCGGAATCCTTCATAACCTTGTAGTTTTCAAGCATTTGATTATAAATATCTTCCACAGTAGTTTCCATGGCTACTGCTTGTTCTTCCAATACAAGGTCGGATATTTTTTTATTTTCTTCTGTGGCAAGTTTAGCCAAATATGCCACTGAATCATATCTTTCTATCATATTTTACAGCCCTTTCCTGACAGTGATACCATTAAACGGGATCAATGAGAATTGTATTGATAACATTGTCAATAGCATTTATTTCGTCCTTGAGATTTTCGGACAATTTGCCGTCAACTTCAAATATCATAAGAGCTTCGCCGCCGCGTTTTTCTCTTTCAACAATGAGGTTTGCAATGTTTATGTTGTGTCTTGCAGTAACAGCGGTAACAGCTGAAATAGTACCGCTGATGTCATTGTGAACAACAATAACAGAAGCGTGCTGACCTGTGATTTTTACATTGAGGGAGTTAATTTTTGTAATGATGATATTTCCTCCGCCAATGGAAGAACCTTGTATTTTTATGGTTTTTCCCAAATCATCAGTTAGGGTAATTGCCACAGTGTTGGGGTGAGCTCCCGGGATTTCTCCGGTGATAATTTCTACCTCAAAGCCGATTTCCTTTGCTTTGTCCAAAGCAGTTCTGATGCCTACATCATCGGGTTTCATGCCCATCATGCCGGCTACCAGTGCTTTGTCGGTACCATGACCTTTGTATGTTTCGGCAAAAGAACCGTGAAGCAGCAAAGTAGCTTTTACCGGATTTCCGTCAATGAGAGCACGAGCCATTCTGCCTATTCTTACGGTTCCTCCCGTATGTGAGCTGGAAGGTCCAATCATAACAGGGCCTATTATATGAAATACATTCATAAGTTTATCCTTTCTCCGCGAAAACGGGGATTTTTTTAGTGCAAGACAATTAATATGTCAAAACAAACATATTTTATCACAAGTTTTTTAAAAATAAAAGGGTATAAACAAAAATTTATATATTAAATTGTACAGTTTCCATAATTTATAAGCATTTTTGCGCAGAAATAAATATCTCCTCCACCCATTGTTACCACTAAATCTCCTTTTTCTGCATGAGTCATTACATATTTTGTAATTTCTTCAAAGCTGTCAAAACAGCATGAGTTTGGAATTTCCTTTGTAAAATCCGAAGTGTATATATTGTAAATATTTTCTTCTCTGGCACTGACAATTTCCGTCATAACAACTCTGTCGGCAATTTTAAGTACATTAATAAAATCATCTTTTAAAAGTGCCATTCTGGAATAGGTATAAGGCTGAAAAACTGCCCAAACTTTTTTATATCCGAGTTTTTTTGCTATATTAAGTGTACCTTCAATTTCTTTTGGGTGGTGGGCAAAGTCATCAACTATTGTGATACCGTTGTTTTCGCCCAAAACCTGAAAGCGTCTTTCCGCACCTTTAAAATTTACCAAGGCATTTGGTATTTCTTCAGGTTTTACACCAGATAAAATTGCAGCAGCACAGGCTGCCACTGAGTTATAAATATTATGTTTTCCGGGAACTGACAGATTTATGCTGCAAAGTTTATTTCCTTTATACATAAGGTCATAGGACTGATTTAATTTGTCGGTTTTGATATTTTCAGCGTAATAATCATTTTTGTCCGCCATACCATAGGTGATGATTTCCTTGTCAAGACCTTCTACAGCCTTTAATGAGTTTTCATCATCACCGTTTACAATAATTGTTTTGCGGGTCATTTTGGCAAATTCTCTGAAAGATTTAATAATATTGTCAAGGTTTTTAAAATAATCCAGATGGTCCTCGTCAATGTTTAAAATTAAAGCCACATCAGGATAAAGATGAAGAAAAGTATCTTTAAATTCACAGGATTCACAAACCATGGTATCGCTTTTGCCAAGTCTGCCGTTTCCTCCTATAGCGGGCAGTTTAGAACCTATAAATGCAGTTGGGTCTTTTCCCGTGTCTAATAGAATTTGGGTAATCATACTGGTGGTAGTGGTTTTTCCGTGAGTTCCGCAAACACAGATACAGTTTTCAAACCATGAGGTCAAAAGTCCCAGCATTTCGGCTCTTTCGGCAATTTTTATACCTTTTTGTTTGGCAGCCACAAGTTCTGGATTGTCATCACTTACAGCGGCAGAGTAAACTACCAAATCTGCTCCGTCAATATTTTCTGCTTTGTGTTCAAAAAATATTTTTATGCCCATTTTCTTTTCAGCAATAGTGTTGGTACTTTCCTTTGGGTCAGAACCTGTAATAGTATAGCCTTTTTCCGCCAATATCTGTACGATAGGGTACATTCCAGTACCGCCAATACCTATAAAATGAATATGCTTTGCATTTTTCAGCATATCTTTGTTTTCTTTAAGCATAATATATTCCTCCGTAATAAGAAATTAACAGTTATTTTATTATATATCTATTATATAACATTTGTTGTTGCAGTAAACCGTTTTTTTAAAAATAAGTTTATATACTTTAAATATCAAAATGTTTAAGAATATTTTTACAGTATATCAAAATTATGTGTAATTCAAGTAAAAAATACTGAATTTGAAAATTTATATCTTTAAAAAAACCGCTGTTTATGTTAAGAGATAAAAACAAAAGTCAAGGAGAAATTATACCATGAAAAAAACAGAA
>JAHHUA010000069.1 GCA_020024235.1 Oscillospiraceae bacterium | reverse complement strand
TTATATTATGAATATTATTTATAAAATTCAGCATTATTGAAAAAAAAATCTAATCATATTTTCAATATTTATGCAATTCATCAGTTGATTGTTTTTAAATAAGTGATATTATAGAATTGTAAAAAAAATATATATAAATGAGGTGTAATAATGACAGTAAACGATAAAATTAAAATGCTTCGCGAAAGCATGAAAAAACATGGCGTAAATGCATTGGTTATCCCATCATCTGACCCACATATGAGCGAATATCTTCCGGAACACTGGAAGCAGAGAATGAACTTTTCTGGATTTACAGGTTCTGCAGGTACTTTGGTAGTTACCGAAGATGAAAGCGGTCTTTGGACAGACGGAAGATACTTTGTTCAAGCTGCTAAACAGCTGGAAGGCTCTGAAATCAAGCTTTTTAAAATGGCTGTAAAAGGTTTTCCCACCATTCCGGAATATTTGGCTGACAAACTTCCAAACAAAGTATTGGGCATTGATGGTTCTGTAACATCTCTTCAATTATATAAAACATATGAAAAAGCTCTTTCTAAAGTAAATGCAACCATTAAAAGTGTTCCCTGTATTTCTGAATGTTGGGAAGACAGACCTGCTATTCCCGAAACAGAAGTATATATTCATGATATTAAGTTTACAGGTCTTTCTGCTGCTGAAAAAATTTCTGCTTTACATGAAAAACTGGCTGAAAAAGGCGCTGAAGCTATGGTTGTTTCCAACCTTACAGAAATTATCTGGCTTCTCAATGTAAGAGCAGATGATGTATTGCTTAACCCATATGTTGTATCTTTTGTATATGTAGGCAAGAGCGAAACTGTTTGGTTTGTAAACCAAAAGAGAGTCCCTGCTGCTGTAGTTGAAAACCTCAAGACAAACAATATTAAGATTATGGACTATGATGACATAATCCCATACATCAATAAAATTAAAGAAACCCAAAAAGTGCTTGTTGATGATTCTGTTATTAGCTTTGATATTTACAATGCAGTTAAAAACAATCCAAACCTCACAATAGTCGAAGATATTGACCCAATTATTTTGATGAAGGGAGTTAAAAACCCAACAGAAATCGAAAATATCAAATACTCCCAAGTTAAAGATGGTTGTGCTTTGGTGCGTTTCCAAATGCTTTTGGAAGAAAAAATGGCTAAGAGCGAAAAAATAACCGAACTTGATGTCAGTGATATGGTTTTGGCTGAAAGAGCCAAAGAAAAAGATTTTGTAAGTGCAAGTTTTGATACAATTGCAGCTTACGGTGCAAATGCAGCAATGATGCATTATAAACCAACTGAAGAAAACAACACTACTATTCAAAACCATGGTTTCCTTCTTGTTGATAATGGTGGACACTACCTTGACGGCACAACAGATACAACACGTACATATGCTGTAGGTCCTCTTACTGATTTGGAAAAAGAATACTACACATTGGTTCTCAAAAGCATGATCAGCATGGCTAATGTTGTATTTCTGGAAGGCGGTACAGGTGGTTCTCTTGACATCATGGCTAGAAATATTCTCTGGAAGAGAGGTCTTGACTACCGCTGTGGTACAGGTCATGGTGTTGGTTTCTTCGGTGGAATCCATGAAGGGCCACAAAGCCTCAGATTTGGAAACACAGTTAAATTTGTCCCCGGCATGACAATTACAGATGAACCCGGTATTTATGAAGAGGACTTAGTTGGTATCAGAATCGAAAATGACCTTCTTTGTGTTGAATACAAGGAAACAGAATACGGCAAATTCCTTGCATTTGAACCAATTACATACTGCCCCATTGATTTGACACCAGTTATTGGTTCAATGATGAACAGTGATGAAATAGAATGGCTCGATAACTACCATGCTTTGACATACGAAAAATTAGCTCCTCATCTTACAGATGCCCAAAAAGAATGGCTTAAGAAAAAGACAGCTCCTTTTGCAGAACAAGTTAAATAATTACTCTATAAAAAAGGACATTACCATGATGTCCTTTTTTGTATATTTATAAATCTTGTTAATATATTACTTGACATATACAGTATTATTTAATTAGATAAATTGTTTTTATTTGCAAAATATAAGTTATAATTAAGTATATAAAATAGAAAACAGCTTTTCGTTTTTTTGTTTACGAACAGCTGTTTTCAGTAAGGTTGTGTGTGTGTCCATAAGCAACTGTGCTCCATGGAACAGCTATATTTTAACATATAGTTTTTTAAAAGTAAATATAAAATAATTCCATTTATTATTTTTTTTAATAGAGTTTATTCTTATTTGTAAATTAATAATATATTTAGTATAAAAAATATAGGAATATTATTTATATATATTTTAAAATCATATTTTTATAAAAAATATATAGTAGGTTTGTACAGATTTTAACAAAGTTTTTCTCTATATCGCATACTTGATTTTAAATACAGGCTGTGATACATTAGTAATGGATAAATTTGTTTTATAAATTTTGTTTGTCCATTTGAAAGGAGTATATTGTTATGGAACTGAAAACACCTCTTTATGATTGCCATGAGGCTCTGAAAGGTAAAATCGTACCTTTTGCCGGCTATCTGCTGCCAGTGCAGTATGAAACCGGTGTTATCACAGAACATATGGCTGTTCGTACAAAAGCCGGACTCTTTGACGTATCACACATGGGCGAAGTTATTTTTACCGGTCCAGATGCTCTAAAAAATGTTCAGCATTTGATGACAAACGATTTTGCAGATATGGTTGCAGGTGATGTAAGATACAGCCCGATGTGCAATGACAAGGGCGGAGTAGTTGATGACCTCATCGTGTACTGCATCAAAGAAAATACATCTTATATGGCAGTTGTAAATGCTGCTAACCGTCATAAGGACGTTGAATGGATGAAGAAAAACCTTATTGGTGATGTTAAACTGGAAGATATTTCCGATAATGTAGGACAAATTGCACTGCAAGGACCTAAATCTGCTGAAATTCTTGCAAAGCTTGCTGACCAAAAGGACATTCCTACTAAATATTACAGTTTTGTTAAAACAGGTAAAGTTGCAGGAATTGACTGCCTTATTTCCAAAACAGGATACACCGGTGAAGACGGCTATGAATTCTACTGCTCTAAGGACACAGCTTGTGAACTTTGGAACAAGCTTTTGGAAGCCGGAAAAGAATTCGGACTTATTCCATGTGGATTGGGCGCTCGTGATACTTTGCGTCTTGAAGCAGGTATGCCTCTTTACGGCCATGAAATGAATGATGAAATCACACCTAAACAAACAGGTCTTGGTATGTTTGTAAAGATGGATAAAGAAGAATTTATCGGAAAAGAACCTATGGAAAAAATGGGTACACCAAAAGTTAAGCGTATAGGTCTTAAAATTTTGGGACGTGGTATTGCAAGAGAAAACTTCCCTGTATATGCAGGTGATAAGCTTATCGGTCATACAACAAGCGGTACACACTGTCCATACCTTGGCGGAGCTTATGCTATGGCTATCGTTGAGAAGGAAGACGCACCTTTGGGCGCAATACTTCAAGTAGAAATCCGCGGCAAAAAAGTAGATGCCGAAGTTGTTAAGGTTCAGTTCTATAAACGCGGTTAATTAAAATAAATGTTAAAAACGGGCATTGCCCGAAAAATAAAAATTATTGGAGGATGAAAGCTATGAAAAATCCAAGCGAATTGTTATACACAGAATCCCATGAATGGGTAAAGGAAATGGAAGACGGTACAGTTAAGATTGGTCTTACTGACTACGCTCAACACTCTTTGGGAGATTTGGTATTCATTAACCTTCCTGAAGTAGATGACGAAGTAGAAGCCGGCGAAGCATTCAGCGACGTTGAATCTGTAAAGGCAGTTTCTGATGTAATCAGTCCTGTTACAGGTAAAGTTATCGCTATCAATGAAGAACTGCTCGATCATCCTGAACTCGTAAACGAAGCTCCATATGATGCTTGGTTTGTACAAATCGGAGAAGTTTCTGACAAAGAAGAACTTCTCTCAGTATCAGCTTATGAGGAGATTGTTGCAAAGGAGGAAGCATAATGGGCTCATACATTCCATCAGCAAAGAGTGAGCGTCAAGAAATGCTAAAAACAGCAGGTTTTTCCAAAATGGAAGACTTGTTTTCACATATTCCTCAAGAAGTTTTACTTAAAAACGGACTTAACATTCCTGAAGGTATGTCTGAAATGGAAGTCAACAGAACTATGTCCGAAATTGCAGGAAAAAATAAAATTTTCTCCTCAATTTTCCGTGGTGCAGGTGCTTATGATCACTACATTCCTTCAATCGTTAAAAGCGTAACTTCAAAAGAAGAATTCTTGACATCATATACACCTTATCAGGCTGAAATCAGCCAAGGTGTACTTCAGTCAATTTTTGAATATCAGACCATGATTTGTGAACTTACAGGTATGGATGTTTCTAACGCATCTGTTTATGATGGTGCAACAGCTGCTGCTGAGGCCGCTGCAATGTGCAGAGAACGCAGCCGCAATATTACATATGTATCTGCTGCCTGCAATCCTGAAGTAATCAGAACAATGAAAACATACTGTTTTGCTTCCGACACAGAACTTGTAATCGTTCCTGTAAAGGATGGCGTTACTGATTTATCCTCTATTGAAGGTAATTTGGACGCTAAAACAACAGCATGTCTGTATATTGAACAGCCCAACTACTACGGTCAAATGGAAAATATAGAAAAGGCTGCTGAAATTATTCATGCTGCTAAAGGCAAGCTTATAGTAGGATGCAATCCTATTTCTTTGGGCATTGTTAAAACTCCTGCAGAATGCGGTGCTGATATAGCAGTCGGTGAAGGTCAGCCTTTAGGTATGCCTTTGGCATTTGGCGGTCCATACCTTGGATTTATGGCTGCTAAATCTGCCATGACAAGAAAACTTCCCGGACGTATTGTAGGAGAAACCGTGGATATTGACGGAAAGAGAGCTTTTGTTTTGACACTTCAGGCAAGAGAACAACATATTCGCCGTGAAAAAGCTTCCAGTAATATCTGTTCCAACCAGGCACTTTGCGCTATGACAGCTGCAGTTTACCTGTCTGCCATGGGTAAAGAAGGTCTTGAAAAAGCTGCTGTTTTGTCCATGTCAAAGGCACACTACCTCGCTGAAAAGCTTTCTGAAATTAAAGGATTTGAACTTAAATACAAAGGTGAATTCTTCCATGAGTTTGTTATGACTTGTCCGATTTGTCCTTGTACATTGATGGCAGAACTGGAAAAACACGGAATTTTGGGAGGACTTCCTCTTGACGATGAAAATAAGGGTTCAATTTTGTGGTGCTGTACAGAAAAGAACACTAAAGCTGATATTGACAACATGGTAGAAATTATTAAGGAGGTGGCTGCAAGATGAAACTGATTTTTGAAAGAAGTCATGAAGGAAGAGGCTGCAGCATATTGCCTGAATGCGATGTGCCTGTAGTTTCTGTATCATCTGCTAACAAGCGTGAACAGCCATTGCATCTGCCACAGCTGTCCGAAAACGACTTGTCCCGTCATTATACAGAACTTATGAAACATACACATGGTGTAAATGACGGTTTCTATCCTTTGGGATCCTGTACAATGAAATACAATCCTAAGGTAAATGAAGAAATTGCTGCTTTGCCTGGTTTTACAAAGATTCACCCATTACAGCCTTCTGAAACTGCACAAGGTTCATTGGAGGTTTTACATAAGGCTGAAGAGTTCCTTTGTGAAATAACAGGAATGGATAATATGACATTCCAACCTGCAGCAGGTGCTCATGGTGAATACACAGGTTTGCTCCTTATTAAAGCATACCATGAAGCAAGAAATGATAAAAAACGTAATAAGATTATTGTTCCTGACTCTGCTCACGGTACAAACCCGGCAAGTGCTGCTATGGCAGGATTTGAAATTGTCAATGTTACATCATCTCCTGATGGTTGTGTAGATGTTGAAAAACTGAAAGAAGTAGTAGGGGATGACACAGCTGGTTTGATGCTCACAAACCCAAATACAGTTGGTTTGTTTGATAAGAACATTTTGGAAATTACAAAAATTATCCATGAAGCAGGCGGTCTTTGCTACTATGACGGTGCTAACCTCAATGCTGTTATGGGAATAGTTCGCCCGGGTGATATGGGATTTGATGTTATTCACCTTAATTTGCACAAAACATTCTCTACACCACATGGTGGCGGAGGTCCTGGTTCAGGTCCTGTAGGATGCAAAAAGATTCTTACTCCATTCCTTCCAACACCTGTTGTAGTTAAAGAAAACGACAAATATCGTTTGGATTATGATCGTCCGCAAACTATTGGCACTGTTAAACATTTTTATGGTAACTTCTTAGTAGTAGTTAAGGCTTTGAGTTACATTTTGACACTTGGTAAGGAAGGTATTCCGGAAGCTGCTCAAAATGCTGTTCTTAACTGTAACTACCTGATGAATAAACTTAAAGATGTTTATAATATGGCATTTGATGAAGGTTGTATGCATGAGTTTGTAATGACTATTTCCAACCTTAAAAAAGATAAGGATGTTTCTGCTATGGATATTGCCAAGGCTCTTCTTGACAATGGTATTCACCCACCCACAATGTACTTCCCACTTATTGTTGAGGAAGCTTTGATGGTTGAACCTACAGAAACAGAATCCAAAGAAACATTGGATGAAGCTTCCGACGTATTCCACAAGATTTATGAAGAAGCAATCGCAAATCCATCAGCTTTGCATGAGGCTCCTGTTTCAACATCTGTTCGTCGTTTAGACGAAGTAAATGCTGCAAGAAATCCTCATCTTCGTTATGAGTTTTAAAATTGTTTTTTCTAAATCTAATCATTACATAGTAAATTTATAAAATGAAAAAGCTGAAAGACCCTGAAGGTGATCCCCACACCTTTCAATGGGGAAAACCATACTGTTCGGTTGATCTTTCAGCCTTTCTTTTTTATACTGATATTATTTTTAATAAGGGGGTAAAACTCTATGGCTAAATCAGATTACGAAATTGCTCAAAGCTCAGAGATGTATAATATACTTGATATTGCAAAATCAATCGGAATTGATGATAAATATATAGAAACTTACGGCAAATACAAAGCAAAAATCGACTACAATTTTCTAAAAGATAATTCAGATAAACCTGACGGAAAGCTGATCTTGGTAACAGCTATAAGCCCCACACCGGCAGGTGAAGGTAAAACAACCGTTACAGTAGGTTTATCTGATGCTCTTAGAAAAATAGGCAAAAAATCTGTAGTGGCTCTCCGTGAACCATCTCTGGGACCTGTTTTCGGGGTTAAAGGAGGAGCAGCAGGCGGCGGATATGCACAAGTCTTGCCTATGGAAGAAATAAATCTTCATTTTACAGGAGATATGCACGCTATCGGAGCTGCAAATAATTTGTTGGCTGCATTAGTTGATAACCATATCTATCATGGAAATGAACTTCAAATTGACCCACGCAAAATCTCATGGAAACGCTGTGTTGATATGAATGACAGACAGTTAAGATATGTTGTGGACGGTTTGGGAGGAAGATCTAACGGTGTTACACGTGAAGATGGATATGATATCACCGTTGCATCTGAAATTATGGCTATTTTATGCCTTGCAACTGATTTAAACAATTTGAAAGAAAGACTAAGCAACATAGTTGTTGGTTTTACATATAATGATGAACCTGTTACTGCGGGTCAACTTAAAGCAGAAGGTGCTTTGACAGCTCTTTTAAAAGAAGCTTTGAAACCAAATTTAGTACAAACCATCGAACATACTCCTGCATTTGTACATGGTGGTCCCTTTGCAAATATTGCACATGGCTGCAACAGTATTATGGCAACCAAAATGGCACTTAAACTGGGTGATTATGTTGTAACAGAAGCAGGATTCGGTGCAGATTTAGGTGCCGAAAAATTCATTGATATAAAATGCAGAAAAGCTAATCTGAAACCTTCCGCAGTGGTGTTGGTAGCTACAGTTAAAGCTTTGAAACATCACGGAGGAGTTAAAAAAGAAAACCTAGGTGAAGAAAACCTGGAAGCATTGGAAAAAGGACTTCCAAATCTTTTGCAACACATTGAAAATGTTAAAAATGTATATCATCTGCCTGTTGTTGTGGCAATTAACCGTTTTGTAAATGACAGTGAGGCAGAACTTAAACTTATTGAAAACAAATGCAACGAACTGGGTGTAAATGTGGCACTCTGTGAGGTTTGGGCTAAGGGTGGCGAAGGCGGTATTACTTTGGCAGAAGAAGTAGTAAAACTTTGTGACCTGGAAAACAATTTTACATTCTGTTATGACACCGATATGAGCATTGAAGATAAAATAATGACATTGGTTAAGAATGTTTATCATGGTGATGGAATTGAAATATTCCCTGAAGCTAAACGTCAAATTAAACGT
>JAHHUA010000068.1 GCA_020024235.1 Oscillospiraceae bacterium | reverse complement strand
GTATAAGTTCCGTTTACATACAGGGTTTTTATTGTATCTTCACTCACATGATAAAGAGCTATGGGTTGAGGCAAAGTAGAAAACATCATTTGCATTTGAGGAGTGCTAAGCCATGTATTAACATTTTCTTCAGGTATCTGTTCCACATTTTTAATAGGTTTATTTTCTTTTATAAGCTGATAATATATATCTTTAGTAACAGCTTTTGAAAAATAATATCCCTGTACTATATCACAGCCTATACTTTTTAAAAACGAAACTTGTTCTTCATCTTCTACCCCTTCTGCCACAGTGGAAATGTTAAGTCCGTTTGCCATACATATAACAGATGTAACAATGACTTTTCCTTTTCCTTCATCGCCTGCTTTTTCAAAGAATTTCATATCAATTTTAAGCACATCAATATCAATTTCTTTAAGAATATTAAGTGATGAAAAACCGCTTCCAAAATCGTCCATAAGTATTACAAAACCCTTATCATGAAGTTTTTTGACAATTTTCTTGATAAATTGACTGTCATATACATAAACACTTTCAGTTATTTCAAGCTGTAACAGTTCTCTTGGGATATTATATTCATTTGTCAAATTGCAGAGTGTTTCAACTAAATCCTGTGCAAATAAATCTACCCTTGATACATTGATTGACATAGGTTTCACATCAATACCGTCATCAAGCCATCTTCTCATATCAATGCAGACCTGTTCCCAAATATAATAATCCATTTTGGTTATAAATCCGCTTTCTTCAAATATTGGAAGAAATTTTGCAGGAGATATAATACCTTTTGTGGGATGTATCCATCTTACCAAAGCTTCTGCACCGCTTATTTTAAAAGTTTTAAGATCATATTTGGGCTGATAGTAAACTACAAATTCATCATTTGTTAAAGCCTTGCCCATTTCATTTATGATTGTCTGTCTGTCAGCGGTTTCTTTAATCATCCAGCTTTCATAAACAGCATAAAGCTTCATATAATTTCCCTTTATGCTTTTGGCAGCAAGCTCAGCATAATCCAGCATAAGATTTACCGGAACATCTTTATCATTAATAATGTAAACCGAAACAGAAGGCACCAAGGTAAAATTTATTTTATACTTGTTTAATTCTGTGTTTATTGTATTTGTTATTTCTTCTATTTCTGATAAACTTTCCAAAGATGTACAGAATGCAAAAACATCTGCTCTAATTCGACCATATGTGGCAATTTTTCTTTTTCTGCAAATTTTATCTATCAATTCTGCACAATATCTTATAAGATTGTCCCCTTCTTTATATCCGAAAAATGTATTTATAAGGGAAAATTTGTCAATATCAAATCTAAAAAGAGCAAGATTGTCAAATTTTTCGCTTTTTATCAGATTTGATGTGTCATTAAGAAATTTTGATTTATTGTATACATCTGTTAGCTCATCAAATTGTGAAAGATATTTTAGCTTTTTATAGGCAGATAATTCACTGCGATCAATGGCATTTTTAAGCCTGAATTTCAAAATTTCAGGTTGATAGGGTTTGCTGACAAAATCCCATGCACCGCATTTGAGAGCTTTTAGTTCACTTTCCTTATCATTTTGTGCTGTGGTTATAATAACAGGTATGTCTTTATATTCGCTGTGTTTAGATAGTTCCTCCATAAATTCAAAACCGTTCATTACCGGCATTATCAAATCCAGCACAACAGCTGAAATTTTAAGCCTGCTCTTTGACAACACTTTTAAAGCTTCAGCACCGTTTTCTGCCCATATTATATAGTAATCTTTAACTAAAATATCAGATAACAATCTTCTGTTTACAACACTATCATCAACTATTAAAACTGTATTAAGCAAATTCATAATTTTATTCTTCACTCCGTCTGCTTTATTATAAAGATATCAAAGAATAATTATAACCAAATTTATCTAATAAAATATATTTAAATGTATTATACACTTAAATATATATAAAAACAACCTTTTTTCAGTAAATTATATATAATCTATATAATAAAAATAAAACGCAGAAGTTTTAGCTTCTGCGTTTTATTTTTAGATAATGCTGAGAATTTCATTGTAAATTTTATCAGCTAAAGGAAGAACTTGATCTAAAATCTTTTGTCCCTTTGCTTTATATTCTTTTACATATTCTTCATCGTTAATTCCTGCCAAATTAATGAGAACATTGAGCCATGCACCCTGAACAGCAGCTTTAATACTTAAAGCAGATACACCCAAGTCGCTGGCTGCACTGGTATTGAATTTACCCAAAATTGATTCTGTAACTTTTAGTGATTCAAGGCAAAGTTCCATCATTTCCATAGGTGTTTCAGTGCAGGCCTTGAGAGCTTTTTGCATTGCTTCTTTTCTGGCTGCTTTTTCTTCATCAGTATTTTTAGGCATGGCAAATACTGCACTTACACCGTTAAAAGCTTCTGTATCTCTGTCCAATACATCAACAAACTGAACTTTGATTTTGTTTGCTTTTTCTATTGTTTCTTTAGCTATATCTTCATATTCTGCATATTTCTTCTTGCCCAAAGTCAAAGAAGCTACCATAGCTGTAAGGGCAGCTCCTACAGCACCTTCCAAAGCTGCTGTACTGCCACCGCCGGGTGCGGGAGCATCGGAAGAAAGTACATCACAAAATTCACTTACTTTAAGTTCAACTAATTTCATTTTAATTATCTCCTAACCTATAATATGATTTTCAAGTACTTGTTTATTGTAATCAAAATTTTCTATCTTTAAATAGTATTCAGCACAGTCAATAAGTGCTTTTGCAGGAGTAAGTCCTACGACTTCACTGCCTATAATTCTTACACCATAACGGTCAGCTTCACTGCGTATTGTTTCAAAAACTCTGTAAAGAGGTGTACCTTCATAGTTTACCATATTCATAGAAACCTGAGCTATATTTCTGTCTTCCAACATTACTCCTAAAGCTTTACAGTATTTAAATCCACCGCTGGAACCTCTTATAACCTTGGCAATTTTATTTGCAATTTCAATATCAGGTGTATCTAAGTTTACATTGAATGCAACCAATGGCATTCTTGCACCGATAGCTGTAATTCCTGCTGTGGGGTGAATTTTTCTTTCACCGTAATCCGGAGCCCATTCAGGCTGCAAAAGTTTTTCGGGCATACCCTCAAATTGACCTTTTCTTACTTTTGCAAGATTTTTTCTTTCCGGTGTTGTAGCAGAATCTTCATACAGGAAACTTGGGATTTTAAGTTCGTTGTAAATTCTTTCACCAACTTGTTTTGAAATTTCAATACATTCTTCCACTGTTACATCTTTTACGGGAACAAAGGGAATGACATCGGTAGCACCCATTCTGGGATGAGCTCCTTCATGTTTGGTAAGATCGATGGTTTCGCTGGCTTTTTTGCATAGTCTGAAAGCAGCTTCAGGTATACCTTTTTCATCTCCTACCAGTGTAAATACACTTCTGTTGTGGCTTTCGTCCCAACTGTAGTCCAGGAGAGTTACTCCGGGTACACTTCTGGCAACTTCAGCCAATCCTTCGATTACTTCTTTGTTTCTTCCTTCGGAAAAGTTTGGAATGCATTCAATTATCTTAGCCATGTTATTTTACCTCTCTTTTATTTTAAATCAGCGGTTAAAAACAATTTCGCCTTTTTTAATAACTGTTTCCACACTGCTTGAGCCAATATGATACGGAATATATTTATAGCTTGGAAATTCCAAAACCGCAAAGTCAGCCTGTTTTCCAACATCTATACTGCCTATGGTTTTTTCCCTGCCTACAGCGGCAGCACCATTTATAGTAATTGCTGTTACTGCTTCTTCTACCCTTATGTCCATATAAAGACAGGAAAGCAGAAATGCCAGAGCAAGATTTTCACAGAAACAACTTCCCGGGTTAAAGTCAGTGGCTATTGCCAAGGCACAACCCTCATCAATCATTTTTCTGCCCCTTGCATAATCCTCTTTAAGATTAAATGCTGTACAGGGAAGAACTGTTGTTATAACCCCCGCTTTAGCCATATCGGAAATTCCCTTATCTGAGGCATGGAGCAAATGGTCTGCAGAAGTACAGCCTACCTCTGCTGCCAGTTCACTGCCACCTAAAGATACCATTTCGTCGGCATGAATTTTGGTTTTAAATCCCATTTCCTTAGCTTTATTTAAGAGTTTTCTGCCATGTTCTACTGAAAAAACATTTTTTTCTACAAATATATCTACAAAATCAGCCAGTTTTTCTTCTTTAACAACAGGCATAACATTTTCGATAATATAGTCAATATACTTATCTTCTCCGCCGTTTTTGTATTGAGCAGGTACAGAATGAGCTCCTAGATAAGTGCTTACAATGTCAATGGGCTGAAGGTCATTTAACTTTTTGTTGATATGAAGTTGTTTCATTTCAGTGTCAAAGTCAAGTCCGTAGCCGCTTTTTGCCTCCACAGTGGTAACACCGTAAGAGAGCATGGATTTAAGTCTTTTTAATGCTATTTGGGTGAGTTCTTCTTCAGTGGCTTCATGGGTTGATGTTACGGAATTAATAATTCCGCCCCCTCTTTCCATTATTGACATATAACTGTCTCCACGAAGTCTCCAGTTAAATTCATCGGCTCTGTAGCCACCAAATGTAAGGTGAGTATGTGAATCTACAAATCCGGGCAGAACTGCTTTGCCTTTTGCATCAAAAACTTCACAATCTGCACTTTCATATCTGAGTAAATCATCAGTTTTGCCCACTTCTTTAATGATACCATCCTCACAATATACGGCACCGTTTTCAATTATGTGCAAATCCATCATTTCTTTGCCTTTTTTAGCTGAAAACCCGCTGCAGGTAACCAGCTCCGAGGCATTTTTTATAAGTAACTTTTTCATTTTAAGCCTTTCTGTCTTAAATATATCTGTTTAAAGAAATATTCAGCTTTTATATTAAAAATATGGAATATTTTAGCTTAGAACAGTTTTGCAACTTCCTTTTTAACCAAATCTTCATCGGCAAGGTAAGGAATTGTAATATGGTCTGTTTCCGGGTTTAGTTTGTTGTATTCTATAGATGTTTCAATAGCATGAGGATTTCTTGCCCAGTTTCTTCTGGCAACACCACCCATAACATCCCAAAGCATTGCATTGGCTATAGTGTCGGAAACTCTTTGACTTCCGTCCAAAACCATACCAAAACCACCATTAATGGATTTGCTTGTTCCTACACCACCGCCGTTGTGTAAAGCTATAAGGCTCATGCCTCTTGCTGCATTTCCTGCATAACACTGAATAGCCATATCAGCTGTAACATTGCTTCCGTCCTTAATGTTGGAAGTTTCTCTGAATGGTGAATCTGTACCGCTGACATCATGGTGATCTCGTCCTAACATAACAGGTCCGATTTCTCCGTTTTTAACCATTTCATTGAATTTAAGAGCAATTCTCATTCTGCCGTAAGCGTCCTGATAGAGTATTCTTGCCTGTGTACCTACAACCAGCTTATTCTTTTCGGCATCTCTGATCCATACATAGTTATCTCTGTCCTGACTGCGTCTGTCAGGGTCTATACAGGACATGGCTGCAAGGTCTGTTTTGTGAAGATCTTCGGGTTTTCCGCTTAAACATACCCATCTGAATGGGCCGTAACCATAGTCAAACAGCATAGGTCCCATAATATCTTCAACATAGGAGGGCCAAATAAATCCGTCTTTTTCGTCATATCCATTTTTGGCAATTTCTTTAATTCCGCTGTCATATATAGCTTTCATAAAGGAATTTCCATAATCAAAGAAGTAGGTTCCTCTTTCTGTCAAAGTTTTAATTGCATTATAATGGCGAGCCAAAGTAGCATCAACCATTTCACAGAATTTATCATGTTCTTCTTTAAGAAGTCTTGTTCTTTCTTCAAACGTAATATCTGCAGGACAGTAACCGCCATCATAAACCGCATGACAGGAGGTTTGGTCTGACAAAAGTGGAATTTCAATATTTTCCTTAACTGCATATTCCAAAATATCAACAATATTTCCGTGGTAAGCTATGGACATAGGTTCTTTTTTAGCTATGTATTCATCAGCAATTTTGAAAGCTTCTTCGGGGGTTTTTGCAATCTTGCTTACCCAGCCCTGGTTATATCTTGTCATAATTCTGGAGTAGTCAACTTCCGCAATAATGCCGACTCCACCTGCAATTTCAACAGCTTTTGGCTGAGCGCCGCTCATTCCGCCCAAACCACTGGTAACAAACAATACCCCTGACAAATCTCCGTCAGCAGGAATACCCAGCTTCATGCGTCCTGCATTTAAAATTGTATTAAATGTACCATGAACAATACCTTGAGGGCCTATGTACATCCAGCCGCCTGCTGTCATTTGTCCATAGTTGGTAACACCCATTTGCTGAGCTTCATGGAAATCCTTATGAGTATCGAACATACCTATCATAACACCATTGGTAATTATAACACGGGGAGCTGTAGGTTTGGACTTAAAAAGTCCCAACGGATGTCCTGATTCAATTACCAAAGTTTGATCCTGTGTAAGATTTTCAAGGTATTTTTTAATAAGTCTGTACTGCATCCAGTTTTGACAAACCTGACCTGTTTCACCATATGTAACCAGTTCATAGGGGTATAAAGCCACATCAAAATCCAAGTTATTGTCTATCATAACCTGGAATGCTTTTCCCTCTATACATTTTCCCTTATATTCATCAATAGGTTTTCCGTAAAGTTTGCCGGCAGGTCTGAAACGATATCCGTAAATTCTGCCTCTGGTTTTAAGTTCGTTTAAAAACTCGGGAGCCAGTTTAGCATGATACTTTTCCGGAATATATCTGAGTGCATTTTTAAGTGCTGTTTCTGTTTGAGCTTTGGTAAGTGTAAAACCTCTGTCAGGAGCTCTGCGATAAGCAGGGTCAAATTCCGGCATCTCCGGAAGTTCATCATCGAGTTTAATTGTCATTGCATTGGCAATATCAAAATTTGTCATTTCAAATTACCTCTCTATTCTTAAAATTTAATTTTATATATTAGTTATGAATTATAATTATGCCAAAATTTCGCCTGCTGCCTTTTCGGAAGCCTTAATAATGGAACCATCAATGAGGAGCTGTTCACATTTATTGATGTCCTCATAAAGTTCTCTGTCCTCTTTAAGCATAGGAACCACATTTCTGACTATGTCATAAACGGGAGCTGTACCTTTGCCCAAATCTTTCTTTCCTCTAAGGTCAATTCCCTGACAGGCACACATAAGTTCCATAGCCAAAACTCTTCTGGAGTTTTTAAGAATTTCAGCAGCTTTTCTTGCAGCTATTGTACCCATGGAAACATGGTCTTCCTGGTTTGCGGAAGAAGGTATGCTGTCAACACTGGCAGGATGAGCCAAAACCTTATTTTCGGAAACCAAAGATGCAGCGGAATACTGAACAATCATAAATCCTGAGTTAAGTCCTCCGTGTTCGGTTAAAAATGCCGGCAGTTCACTTAAAGCAGGGTTTACCAATCTTTCTATGCGTCTTTCGGAAACATTTGCAAATTCTGCAAGGGCAATACCCAAAAAGTCAAAAGCCAAAGCCATTGGCTGTCCATGGAAGTTTCCGCCTGAAATACCTTCCATAGTTTCTCCAAAGATAATGGGGTTATCAGTAACGGCATTAATTTCAATTTCAACTTTTTCCTTTACATAATTTATTGCATCTTTGCTGGCACCGTGAATTTGGGGCAGGCAGCGGAGGGAATAAGCGTCTTGAACTCTGATTTCACCCTGTTTTGTTGTCATTTTGCTGTCAGCCAAAAGCTGAAGTAAATTTTTAGCTGTTTTAATTTGACCATTATGAGGTCTTACTTCCTGAATTCTTGGGTCATATGCGTTTGTAATTCCGTTGTGTGATTCCACGGAAAGAGCAGCGATTATATCAGCTTCCTTGGAAAGCATAAGAGCATCATATACAGCCAAAGCTCCTACGGAAGTCATAGCCTGTGTGCCGTTTATAAGAGAAAGTCCTTCCTTTGAAGAAAGTTCAACAGTTTTAATTCCCGCTTTTTTCATAGCTTCAGCTCCGGGCATAAGTTCACCGTTATAGTAAGCTAATCCCAAACCTATCATAGGTAAAGTCATATGGGAAAGAGGAGCTAAATCTCCGCTGGCTCCCAATGAGCCCTTTTCCGGAATATGGGGTACTACACCTTTATTTAACATATCTATAAGTGTGTTAATTACAATAAGTCTTGCCCCTGAATAACCTTTTGAAAGATTGTTTATACGAAGTAAAAGCATACCTCTTACAACTTCCTCAGGAAAAGGATTTCCTGCACCGACTGCGTGTGTTATAATTAAATTCTTTTGAAGTAAATCACTGTCTTCTTTTGAGATTTTAACATTGCTAAATTTTCCGAAACCTGTGGTAATACCATAAACAACATCTTCATTTTCAACAAATGTATCTACTACATTTCTAGATTTGTTTATTTTTTCAACAGCCTCATCTGACAAAACTACTTTAGCCTTATTTCTTGCCACTTCCACAAATTCGTCCAATGTGAGATTTTTATTACCTATAATAATTTCCATATCTATTTTTCTCCTTTTACAATATCTTGTATCA